>NZ_JBICTE010000038.1:0-71123 GCF_043197485.1 Micromonospora sp. NPDC049102
GCATGCTCCGCCGTCTCACCCGAGGCGAACCCGCCACCCGCCAACAACGCCGCACCTTCAACACACCCGACTGACAGCAATGTGAAACGCGCTCTCAGCAGGCAACTCTTCTGGCTGCTTCCCGTCGCCCTGGCTTCAGTGGGAATCTGCGTGTTGCTGTTCCAGAAAGAGGCGTGGGGTGCAAATGCCGCGGCCATCATCAGCGTTCCGATCAACATCGCGGCGATCGTGGTGACGATCCTGGTCGACCGGGGCGCCTTCAAGACCCCCGCCCTCCGCAGGCCACGTGGCAAGTCGTGGAGGATGAAGGTCGCTGTCTACTTCACCGCAGGTGCCCTCGTCCTCAGTGCCGCGTACTGGTGGTTTCAACGGGAGCCCGACCCGTTCGACTACCTGTCCGGTGAGGTCCGTAGCGGTTACACCGCGTTCCAGTACGAGGGCTGGCACACCGAAGGCAACGCCCGGACCGGGTTCGATGTCGCCCTGGCCAACGAGATCCAGTCGCATTTCGAGGACGCACACCTCACGTGGGTGGACCTGGGCACCCTGGACAACCGGATCAACGCGCTACGCGGAAAGTGGCGTGCTTCTGACCAGGGTCCGCTCCAGGAGCCTGTCAAGCTCGTGATCTCCAATTTCTCCATGACTCCGGCTCGGGCCCAGGTGATCGACTTTGCCGGCCCCTACTTCGTCGACACTCAAGGCTTTCTGAGCCGGAGCGATGCCGAGAACATCGCGGAAATCCCAATTGGCAAGGTGTGTGCCATCAAGGGCTCGACCACCTTGTGGAAACTGAAGCAGATCAACTGGAATCCGGTCGAGGCGCAGTCCATCGCCGAGTGTGTCAGCAAATTCACGAGCGCCAGGGTTGATGCGGTGTCGGGTGACCGTTCGGTCCTCGCCGGATACGCGCGGGCGGTAGGCGTGCAACCACCGATCTGCCTGGGGTACGGGCAGGAGAGATACGCCGTCGGTATACCGAACAACATGCCACGGCTGTGCAGGGCGATCAGCAAGGTGATCACCGACTACCTGGATTACAGCTGGCAGGACAACTTCAAAGCCACCCTCGCACCCCTGGGCCTGCCCGAGTCGTCCCGACCGCAAGCCGTCGACCCCTGTCAGCCGGCAGCGCCGTGGCTGGACCGTTAGCACCACCCCGCCGTACGCCTGCCGTCGCTGGTGGACGTCGGGCGAGCACGCCGCGATCCCGTGGAGTTTGCGCCGCCGACCACGATCGAGCATCCGTACGAGTTCCGGCAACTGCGGTCGTGCGTCCTCGGCCAGGACCGAGGTCACCGGACGCTGTCCACAGCCCGTACCCGAGCGGACCAGCGCGTGGCAGACGTGAGCTCGGCAGCGAACGCACGGCAGGTCACGGAGCTCAGGCCGCGTGCACAGCGGATCCCCGCGGAGGGCAGTTGTAGACAGCCTCGGACAGGAGCTTCAGGTGCGGCAGGTGATGTGCGGGCAGGACGAGCTGCAGGTCGGCGATGGCATTGACCCACTGAGCCTTCTGGTCCACGCTGATTCTGCCCCTGTTGGTCTCGATGAACTTCTGCGCGTCTTCGAACTGCCCGGTCTTGATGTCGTTGATCAGTTCGAGCAGATGGACGGTCACCGACACAGCGTCCGGTTCACCCCCGACCGCGGTGACCATCGCGGTCAGCCGGGCGGTGCTCAGGCCGCCATCGCCCGAGGTCGCGAACTGCCCAGCGGCCTCCAGCCGCCCTACCGAGCCGAGCAGCGTGGCTGGGCGATCCGCCTCGGTGGCGGCGGCGTAGTCGAAGGCGATGTCGGCGTGACCCGATACGCCGAGATCCAGGACGGGAACGAACACACCCAGCGCCGGCTGATCAGGCACCCGTTGGACCATCCGCTCGACGTGCGCGCGGTTGGCGGCCATCTGCTCCGCCGACCAGCGCTCCCGCAGCCGGCCGAAGACGTCGCGGCTCGCCCGTAGATCGGCCGCCCAGACCAGCTCGCCGAGGTCGTCGTCGACCCGGGCGACGGCGTCCGTGGGGCGGGCCAGTGCGCCTGCGGCATCCAGGGCAGCGGCGGAGATACCCGGCCAGATCTCACCTGACGTGACGGTCTGGCCGTCGGGCCGTACGGTCGTGGCCTTCCACCGGTAGTCGAGATGAACGTCGACGTCTCCGGTCTTTTCCAGCGTCGGGTGCAGCACCGCGGCGCCGTACCTCTCCACCACGCCGAGCACCGAGTCGATCGAGGCGAGGGTGACCACGAGCGGTAGCAGGTCACGTTGGGCGAGCTGCTCCAGGAGGTTGTTCAGGATGGCCAGCCCGGAGGCGAGCGCGGGCCGGCCGATCTGTGGACCGTCCAGCAGAATCACCGGGCGTTCTCCGGTGGCGGCGCCCTCCAGTTCCGCGAGCAGCGATGGCGACGCCTTCCCACCATGCTCGGAGATGACGTAGAAGTCGCCATGCCTGGTGACGGTGTGGGGGAGCCGCAGCGACCACCGGGGCGCGGCGAGCGGGGCGGCCTCGACGACATCCAGCGCGTGCCGTGCCACCGTCGCGTCGGTGACCTGCTCAGCGCCCGCGTCGACGCCCGCGTCGACGGCGACCGTCGGCAGCATGTCGGGAACCAAGCCGGCCAGCTCGGCCACGATACTGTCCAACGTCAGCTTCCGTGCGTACCACTCGCGCTGGGCCCGCACGTACCGGGCCCCAGCGGTGGTGTTGTGGCCGTCCGCGACCTCCTCCTCGGAGGGCCACGCGGGTGCCGTCGCGGGCCCGATCTGCCCGGTGTCGCGTCGCCGCTCCACCTCCGGGTCGAGTCGTTCCAACTCCAGCTCACGGCTGACCTGCTGCCAATGCTGGAACGCCTCATGCACGGCGAGCGCGGCCGAGTTCGCCTGGGACAGCCGGGCCAGCACCGTGGCGTCGTCACCGACACCGAGGTGCCGGGCGGCGTCCAGCAGATCCATCAGCACCTGCGTCGACTCGGGCAGGGTGACCTTCACCGCAGCGTAGCTGTCGCCCCAGGCGTGCGGAACCTTCGCCACGACGACGATCTCCTCGGTCCACTCGACCAGCGCGCCCGGTGGAGGCCCGTACGACAGGACGGTCTCGCTGGAGCCGCCGTGCGCCGCGCCGGCAGACGACCCCGCCGGCCCGCCACTCCACCACGCCGCCTCACCGCCCATCCGGTACGACGTCGGATTCCGCACGTCGGCGGCTCCGAACGCCTCGGCCACCCGCTCCCTGTCGGTCGGCGTCTGTCTGGGCGCCGAGTCCTGGGTGTTCGTGCCGACCTCGGCTGCCTCATCCTGCACGGCGCCGAACTGGTGGGCGCCGGCTCCGGCGACCGCGATGGAATCCACCCGGTTCGTGGCGTCGCTGACGCCGTCCATGCTGACCCGGAAGCGTCGTACGTCGCGGTAGTACGGCGGGACGACGTGTGCGAGGCGGGCGTGACCGACCCGGCTGTAGACCGTGAGAGTCAGGCGGCTCCCGGCGATGTGCGGATCCTCGATCGGGATCTCGATGGGGTTGGCGATCCGCCGACGGGTCATTCCCCACAGCGCGGTCTGTCCGAGCGCGGTGACCAGCTGATGAGCGGTGCTCCCACCGAGCCTGGTCACCCGGCCGGGGGCGCCGGCGAGGTGCAGTGCCCGCGCCGCCGCGGCCTGAGTCAGAGCCGCCCCGCGGAAATCGACCACCTGGTACTGCTCCGGAAGCGTCATCGGGGTGCGTTCCCCGGGGATCAGCACCGCCGTCCCTGCCTGCCAGCGCAGCAGTTCCGCCTGTGCGGGTGCGCGCGGCAGGGCCACGATGGTGGGATCCGGCAGCGGCCACTGCGGTGCGGCCATCGTTGTCAGGTGGCTGGCGAACTTCTCGACCTTCAGGTCATGCCCGATCCGGAGTACGCCCAACTGCTTGCCGGCGTGATAGGCGCGAAGCTCGATGGTGACCCGTTGACGTAGCTCGGCCCACGGACCGACCAGTTCGACGATGGTCAGATGCTGGTCGGTGCGGGACTCGATCTGGTTCACGCTGGTCGAGGCACCACTCCACCCGCCGACGTCGCCCGTGCCGCTCCGCTCGCCCTCTCTTCCACCCTGGCCCCCAGGCTGAAATCCGTACAGGTCGGTCCGGCTGTGGGCGACGGTGGCCAGCTTGCTGTGCGTGTAGGCGCCGGCCACGTCCATCTCGTGATTTCGCTGATTCGCCAGGACCCGGTGGACCGACGGCTCGGTCACCGACCCGTCGTCATCCGACGCCAGCACCTGCACCAGCACCTGCACGTGGTCGCGGCCGACCACGCCCGGGTAGGTGAGCAGGACGGAGATGGAGCCGTCGGTGGCCGCTCCCCAGTGGCCGGCCATGAATTCGACGCTCGTCTCGTCCAACACCGCCGAGGTGTTCGTCAGGCCGGCCTCGTCGTCCTGGATGACCCGGAGCCCGTCGCCCCACTCGACGAACTGCGGGAGATGAAGCCCGCGTAGCCATCTGATGATCGTGGCGCCCAGCGGCGGAAGGTCCACGTTCCGGCCCGCACCGAGGTTGCGGGGCGGCACCGGAAGTGGGCCCGCGGGCAGGGTGAATGGTGGTTGGAACACGCTGTTCGCCAACAGCGGCGCCCGCAGTGCCGGTTCGCTGGCGGTAGCCGTTCGCGGCCGGTCGAGAACGCCGCTGTGTCGGGCGTTGTCCTCCATGACCAGGCCGTGCGCGGCACCGCCGACGATCAGGCGGCTGGCCGCGTACCGCTTCGACGGCCCGATCGCCTGCGGGTTGATCAGCACGGCATGCACGACGAACCGGACCCGCGCCACCAGCGGCACCGCCAATCCGGCCCCGGGGTCCCACGAGTCGACGCGTTCCACCCCGGCGCTGAACGCCACCGCCTTGGCGTGGGTACGCCGCTTGGTCAGTCGCCGGACCGCCTGGCCTCCGAGGGAACTGGTGCCCACCTCCCCACTGCCGCCCACGCCGGTGGAGGCGGCGAGTGCACCCCCTGTCATACGGGACGCGCTGACACTGGTCAGACCGGTGACACTGTGCTCGCCACCGTGGTTCACCACGCCCAGAGGACCCGGGCGGGCCTGGTCGACGACCGCCTGGAGAAAGACCGCGCCGTGGACCGTCGGGCTTCCGATGATCTCGCCGAGGTCGTGCAGACGGATCGCCCGGCGGGAGATGCTGGGCAGGATGGCCGCCAACCGGTCCGGGTTGATCTGCCGGTACAGCTGCAGGTGCGACTGACTGCCCGGCGTGATGACGCCTACGCGGGTGCCCCGCTCGTACGCGCCGTCCTCGACCATCAGCCGGCGAGCTTCCACAACGGCTTGCTGGATCGCCAGCACCAGTTCCTCGGAACCGTGTACGTAGGAGACACTGTCCCAGTCGAGGACGCGGTGACCATCCACGTGCAGGTCGGCGAGCTGGCCGGCCAGTTCCTGCGGTGCCAGCGTGAAATCGCTGATCGCCGGCGTCGGTAGCGAAGGCTCCGTGGCCAGGTGGAGTTGGTCGACGCCCAGCGTCAGATCCTTGGAGACGGTGAACGCCAGCCACTGCTGGAAGGTCCCCAGATCACCCTGGACCAGTGACCGCGTGCCGGGCGTGCTGTCCCTCGATCGGCGCCACAGGTTCCGGAGCGCGCCGGTCGCCTCGTCGAGCGCGTGCAGCTCGACGGTGAACCGGAGTTCGTCGGCGAAGAGGGCCTGCGCGTTGTCGCCCAGATCCAGCCACACCTCCTCGCTGCCGCTGCCCAGTTGAATTCGGCGATGTCGCACGTATCGAGCGCGGACACCCGAGTGGACGACCCGGGCGGCCCGGACGTCGAGGTCCGGGCCGAGACTCGTGGACATCTCCGTGCCGACACGGGTTCCGGCCTCCATGGCGTAACGTCGGCGTACCGGGGTCTGGGGAAGCTTGCGCGCCCGGTGGAGCACGCTCCGCGACGGCGGGGTCGGCCTGGGCGTCTCCGTTGCGATCTTCGCGTCCGCCGACTCCTCCACGATCGTGTCGAGGTGCTCCTCGGCAGGATCCTGGGCGGTACGGTTCTCATCCCGCACGCCGAGGTATTCCGGCTCGTCGTCCGGCCGGACCCGTTCTGCCCGGATCATCAGGGTCAGATTGAGTCGCCGACTGCTCTTCGGCAACTCCAGTCGGATCACGACCTGGCCGGCGGTGAGGCTGAGGAACTCGGCGGCGAGGCGACTCTGTCCACCTTCAACGGCGAGGCTCTCCTCGTTGACCAGGGCGTCCATCACCTGCTGGATGATCGCCTTCTTGGTGCGCGGCGCGCTCCAGTCCGGCAGCACGGCACGTACGTCGGCGTTCTCGGGCAGCGCGAGGATCCGCCGTATCTCCCCCCCGACGCGGTCTGCGATCATCTCGGCGCCGAAGATGGTGGCTTGGCCGGTCCGTAGGCGGCCGCCCTCCCACATGTATTTCTGCAGGTGCCGGATCTCGCTACGCTCCACCATGGTCCGCAGCCGGGCGATCATCTGTGTGTCCGGTCGCTGCGCCCCCGCGAGGACGCTCGGATCGGCCGCGGGCATACGGTCCGCTGTCGCCACACCCTCGGCGACGGAGGTGGGCGTTGCGGCGGTAACCGCCCGGTACACGCCGGCGGGCACCTCTTCGAGCGCTGTGACGGTCAGCGTCTGGCTCGGGGGCGTCTTCCCACGGGTGACCCAGAAGCGGAGTCCAGCCCGGTACGTGGCCCGGGAGAGTGTCATGTCGTAGCTGGTCTCGACCAACACCGTCGGAACCGTGAGTTCCTGTCCCACCCGGGCGTTGGTCATCAGCGACGAGACGGTGGTGGCGGTGCTGGCACGGGTGAACGTCGCGGGCGCCACGTTCACCCGTGTGAAGGGAAGCCGGATTCCGATCGCCGGCCGCAGGCGTAGACCGGAGGTCGTCTCGCTGGTTCCGTTGGACTCGGCGAGGAACGTGGGCTGTTGTCGCAGTCGGGCGTCGCCGTCCGGTGTGCCGACCAGGCGCATCGAGGCCAGGCGAGGCTTCGCGGCCAGGCCAGCGGCGGCGGCAGGCATACCGATCCACTCCCGGCTCGCCACGGTCTGCGGTGCCCTGGTGCCGATGAGCAGCCGGATCAGTTCGGACGGGGACCACTTGTCGCGGACCGCCTGCCGCGTCCTGCTGCCCGGCTCGACCACCGGTACGTCGTGCAACAGGTCGACCGCGTGCTGCGCGGCGTTGCCGTCGCCCACCACCTGCAACGGGAACCGGTTCGACGACAACAACGCCCGGCCGCCGTCATCCAGGGTGAGCGTCGAGGCGTCCTGATCCGCGAGTTCCATCAGCGCGAATCTCCTGGTGATCCGGAACCAGTGGGGCCCGAGATCCTCGTCGACCGGCGTCGCGGTCGGCTGATCCAGCCGTAGCCGGAGAGTCACTCCGGCCGCTGTCAGGTAGGCCTCGGAGTCTCCGTACACCACCTGGTAGTCGACGGCGGTGCCCGACGTGCCGCCACTCTGGCTGGGCCGGGCGTCGAAGACGCCGGCCGACACCGACACGGGAACCCCAGCCACCTCGAACGGCACCGTCGCGTGCCACAGCCCACGCTGTCGAGACTGGCGGTTCCGGTCGCTGGTCACCCGGTCCCGGCGGGACTGGGTCATCTGGTTGCCCTGCTCTCGACGAACCTCGTCAGTGATCACCGGCGTGGGCACCAACTCGACCCAGACCGTTCGGTACTGCTTCCGGCGCCACCAGGATCTCCCCGCGACCTGGAGGTCGAACGCGCGGTGGGAGTGCAGGAAGGTGGCCGGCTGCTCACCCAACGCCCGCAGCAGCGGGTCATTCTCCGCCACGCGCAGTCCGAGTCTCGTCAACGCGTCGGTGGCCGCCCTCGTCAGTGCCGTGGACCAGGCCTCCGGATCGGCAGGCGTGGCCGGGGTGCTGAGCAACTGCGGGATGCGCGCGATGACCTTCCGGACCCTGACCGCCGTCTCCGCGTCGACCTTCTCGACCGACGACCAGATCGGGTTGGGCCCGGGCGGTGCGCCGTCGGAGACCGTGCCCACCTGCGCACCGACCAGGTCGATCGGCGCGGTGGCGACCTCGTCGACGGCGGCCGGCGCTCGGACCGGCGGTGTCGGTGTGAGGTGGGGGCGGCCCAGCGCCGGCATGCCATCGGCGAACGCGCGAGCCGGCAGACCAGGACGCGAGGTGGTCGCCATTCCGGCCGGTCGTCGGTCGAGGCGGACCGGATCGAGTTGAGCCTGCGCCGGCCGGCCGCCCCGGTCAGGAAGCCCTCCTGGTTCGAGCGCACCGTGCCTGCCCGGTGGGACAGTCAGCAGTGCCTCGGGGGTGGTCGGCCGGCCCTCCGGATTCAGCAGCAGCACGTGCGTGCCCGGCGTGGCCAGTGCCTGGGCCCAGGCGTCCGCACCCACGCCCACGGCAGCGGCGGGCCGGAGCATCGGTCCGGCCACGCCGAGGTCGACGTACCGGGGCACGATCACGCCATCGCGGTCCTCGTTGACCAGCCAGAACACCCGGTCCGGCTCGTCCGGCACCCGAAACAGGGCGCTCGATCCCGACACCCGGTGGACCGCCCGATAGATCGACCCGGCGTCAGCCACCGGAGTGAACGTGCCGTTCAACGCGGTCGCCAGCCCGGTCGGATCGGGCCGAACGAGGAAGTCGGCGGGGATGTGCCCGTTCGCGACCCGACCGTGCAGGACGGCGAAGACGGCGAGGGCGGCGACCAGGCGGTCCGGGGCGCTCATCGGTGCGGTTGTTGCCGAAGGCTCCACAGTGGCCATCCATCGTGCCAGCCGGGACACCGACGGCTCCGGGGTCGACGTCCGCGCGACAAGTGCCTCCACTCCCGCCGAGCGCAGGACCTCCCAGCCGCGCTCGGAGAGACCTGCCGGGTCTTCCGGGGCCTGTGTCCGGAGCAGCGGCGGTACCGAGCCGGCGGGGACCTCGACCACCCGCCCTGCGGTGTCCGGTCCGGCCAGGCCGACCTCCTGCAACGTCTCCAGATGCGCGTTGAGTAGGAGCGTCAGCTCCGTCCGGGCTATCCGAACTGCCCTGCGTTCCCGGTACCGCCGCCGCGCTGGCGGACGTTGACCGTCATCGGACGGGTGTAGTGACGCCCAGGCCGCCGTCAGGCCCTCACCCGCCGTGGTCGGTCGGATCGCCTCCCAGGCGAGCGTCGCGGCTACGCCCGCCAGCCCGTCGGACCAATCGGGCGACGTCGGCACCACGGCGTCGTCGAGGGTGGTCGTATCGGTGCTGACCGCCGCGACAGGGTACGGCGTTGCTACGTTCGTCGGCAGGGCCGCCGGATGGTCGGTGACGAGATGACGAGCCGGTGTCACCAGTACGTACTGCGCAGTGCCCGGAGCGGCGCGGTGACCCTGGCGATCGATCGGAACGACCCGATCGCTGTCGCTATCGGCGACCGCAGCGGCGGGCAGGCGCACGGGCAGACCGAGCGCGTCCGCTCGGGCGATCGCTCCGGCCAGGTCGAGACCGGCCACGGTCGCCGCCGACGGCGCTTCCACCATCTGCGCGACGACCGCTGGCGGCTGTGCCATCAGCGCGGCCAACGCTGCGGGGGACGTGAGCACGTCCGAAGCTACGTGGACCAGGTGCACACCCGGCAGCCGCTCAGCGGCGAGGACCTCGTCCGGCACCCGACCGGAGTCCAGGCTGAGGTATTGGCCCGATGGCAACCAGGTTGTGCTGAATTCGGGACACACCGCGCCGGTAGCTGCCACGAACACCTCCTGGCCGGGAGGTTAACGGCTCATCTTTTCGATCTCATGACGGAGTTCGGGCGAGGCGGACCCGGACAGGGCGGCCGCCCTGGCGATCATCGACGACGATCGCTACTATCCGACATGGCTGAATTACTGAGCGTCAATAGGTGCTGGTGGCGGGCCCCGGACGCCGGCGATCCGACGTCGCCACGAACCGGGCACGGGCCTGTGGATCGCGCCGCCTCGACGAAGGGAAGCCGGATGACGGAGAGCGTGCAGACCACCGAGAGTCGAACCGTTCCGCCCGCACGGGCGTACCCGTTCAGTGTGCCGGACCGCCTCGTCGTCGATCCCACCTACGGCGAGCTGCGCGAGAAAGAGCCGATGACCCGGGTCAAGCTTCCCTACGGCGAGGAGGCGTGGCTCGCGACCCGGTACGAGGACGTCCGTACGGTCCTCGGGGACGTGCGGTTCGGTCGGGCCCCGGCCGTCCAGCGCGACGAGCCCAGGCTCACCCCGCGCCAGCAGTACAGCGGCATGCTGACCATGGACCCGCCCGACCACACCCGGCTGCGCCGACTGGTGGCGAAGGCGTTCACGGCACGTCGGGTGGAGGCGCTACGACCCCGGGCGCAGGAGATCGCGAACGCGCTGGTGGACGACATGGTCCAGCTCGGGCCACCGGCCGACCTGGTGGAGCATGTCGCCACGCCGCTGCCGATCCGGGTGATCTGCGAGCTGCTCGGGGTCCCGTACGCCGACCGCGACCGTTTCCACACCTGGTCGGAGGCGATCGTCTCGACCACGTCGCTGCCGATGGAGACGATCCAGGAATACCTGAACAGTCTCTGGGGCTACATCGGTGGTCTGGTCGCCGAGCGCCGCCGCGACCCGGGGATCGACGACCTGCTCGGTGCGTTGGTGCGGGCCCGCGACGAGAATCAGGATCGGCTCAGCGAGACCGAGCTGGTGGAGTTGGCCGGGGGTCTGCTCGCGGCCGGCCACGAGACCACGGTGACCCAGATCCCCAACTTCGTCTACGTCCTGCTGCACAATCCGGACCAGCTCGCTCGGCTCCGGACCGATCCGTCGCTGGTGCCGGCCGCGGTCGAGGAGTTGTTGCGGTACGTGCCGCTGGGTGTCGGTTCGTCCTTCGCCCGGTACGCCAAGGAGGACGTCGAGGTCGGCGGGGTGCTGGTCAAGGCCGGTGAGCCGGTTCTCGGCTCACTCTCCTCGGCGAATCGGGACAGTACCGTCTTCGCCGACCCGGACCGCTTGGATTTCGGCCGCGAGCACAATCCGCACCTGGGCTTCGGGCACGGCGTACACCACTGCGTCGGCGCGCAGCTGGCCCGCATGGAGTTGCAGGTCGCCGTCGCCACCCTCGTGACTCGCCTGCCCGGACTGCGGCTCGCCGTACCGGAGGCCGAGCTGGAGTGGAAACGCGGCATGTTGGTGCGGGGTCTGCTCGGCATGCCGGTGGCGTGGTGAGCACCGCCTGGCGGATCGGGGTGGACGCGGGCCGCTGCATCGGCACGAGTATCTGCGCCGGTACCGCGCCCGAGCACTTCCGCCTGGTCGGTGGCCTGTCCGCGCCGTTGGCCGACGTCGTCGACCCGGCCGAGGTCATCCTCGACGCGGCCGACTCGTGCCCGGTGGAGGCGATCACGGTCCGCGACGCCACCGACGACCGGCTGCTCGCGCCGGGGGAGTGACCCGAGATCGATCGTGGCAGGAGCGGGGCCTCGGCGCAGGCGTTGGCATTGCCGCAGGTGCCGCCTATGGTGGGGACATGTCCCTCGTGACGTTCCGCTCTCCTGCCGACGGGCAGCGGGACCATGGGGACCGGCGCGAGCCGAGGCGAGTGGATCAGGCGCTCTACACTCCACCCTCGTGCCGACCACGACGACGACGCCGACCAGGTGCCCGGCCTGTGCTGGCGAGCTGGTCCTGCTGGATGCGGTGACGCAGGCCTGGTGCCCTGCGTGTCTCTGGAACCTGGACGTGTACGACCCCGCCCTGTCTCCGTGGCGCGGCACGACGGTTGTCGGACGGTGGGGGTTCCGGCGCGGGCTGGAGGTGGACCGGGCGACGCAGCAGGACCTGCTGGCCGACCCGGACGCGCGCCCGACTGGGACGTCGCCGGGTGAGGCCTGGCTGTTGGCGGTCTCCGTGGCGCTGGGCCTGCTGGGCGTGGCGGCGGTGGGCTACCTCGTCTGGCTCGTCGTGGCGAGCGGCCTGCCGCCGGGGGTGCGGCTGGCTCTGGCGATCCCCGCTGTGCTCGTCCTGCTGCTGGTCAAGCCGTCGATCGGGCGGCTGCCCAGGCATGGCGTGATCGCCGAGCGCGACGCCCCGCAGTTGCACCGTCTGGTCCGGGAGGTCGCGGATGCCGCCGGCACACCGGTTCCCGACGTGATCTGTGCGGACTTCGGCATCAACGCCGGTGTGGCGCGGCTGGGCTGGCGCCAGCGGTCGGTGCTCGTGATCGGGATTCCCCTGTGGGTGATGCTGTCGCGGCCGGCCCGGCTTGCGCTCCTGGCCCACGAACTGGGACACCTCGCCAACGGCGATCCACTGCGGGTACGCAGGACCCTGCTGGCGAGAACGTTCGGGGCCCGGGCGGTAGCCGCGACCGGAGGGCGGAACCCCTGGCGGCGGGCCATTCACTCGACCGAATCGCTGGCCGTGGAGGGAGGCGCCGGCGTCGTCCTCTTCGGGATGATCGTCCATGGGATCGTCGCCCTGGTGAACGTCGCCGGCGCGACCGCGCAGCTGCTCGTCGACAGCGTGGCGATGCCCGACAGCCGCCGCGCCGAATATCGGGCCGATCTGGTGGCCCGCCGCGTCGCCGGCAGCGCGGCCTTCCTCCGGTCCTCCGAGACGGTTGTGGTCGCCGACCGCATCTGGCAGGACCTGTGGCATCTCGCGCCGCGCATCGACGCCGAGCAACTGGAGGCCATGGCCGCCGAAGCCCAGCAGCGACTGGCTCCTGAGGTGCCGCTGGCCCGCCAGGTCAGCCGGCGAACCACCGATCTGTGGAGCACCCACCCGGGCGAAGACCAGCGGATGCGGCTGATCGAGGCTCTGCCTCAGGTCGACGGGGCCCTCGGTGTCGACGACATCCGTTGGCCGGAGGTCGACGCCGAACTCGCGCCGTGGCGGCGTACCGCACACAACGTCCTGCTGGGCACGCGGGACCGGTTCTGACGAGCACGCGTCACCAGGGCAGGCCCGGACGGCCCGCGCCGAGCCTGTCGTAACTACCCGGTCCGCAGCACGGCGAAGCGGAAGCCGACGCCGCGCATCGTGACGATCCAGTCGTCGTGGCCGAGTTTGCGTCGGAGGCTGCCGACGTGTGTGTCGACCGTGCGACTGCGCCGGTTCCACGGATCGGCCCAGACCCGGGCCATGATCTCGTCGCGGGGAACGACCGTGCCGGCCCGGGCGACCAGAAGTTGCAGCAGATCGAACTCCTTGCCGGTCAGACCGAGGTCGCGGTCGCCGATGCCTGCCTGCCGGGTCACCGGGTCGAGACGCAGCCGCTGATCGGGCACGGTGAGCGGAACGGGTCCGGCTCCGCTCATACTGGCGCTGGCGCGGCGGACGATGGCTTCCACCCGCGCGACCAGCTCGCGGAATCCGTACGGCTTGTCGATGCAGTCGTCGGCGCCCGCCCGCAGCGCCCCGACCCGGGTGGCCTCGGTGCGATCGCTGCTCAGCGCCAGCATGGGCACATCGCTGGCGGCTCGGATGTCCGCGCACAGCCGCAGGCCGTCCCGGTCCGGCAGGTCGAGGTCGAGCACGACGACGTCGGCCCGGCGCGAATCTCGTACGGTTTCGGTGCCGGTCGTGACGCGGTGCACGTCATACCCCTGCCGGCGCAGGCTGTGGGCCATGCCGGGGGCCTCGGCCCGCTCGGCGAGAAGCACCCGCATGCTCGCTCCCTTGCCTCGTCGTGCGGTGTCGTTCCGGGGAAATAGTGTCACCGCAGCTTCGGGCCAACACATACTTTGCAAAGGTCTGACACAGATTTGGGCCGGAACTTCTCCGCCTTGACGGGCTACCCGTGGGTGAGCATTATGGAGAGTACCGCCAACCCTTTCCGACGCAATCATGCGCGCTTCGGCTGCGCCCGTAAATTGCTCGATGCAGAGACGCGGAATTCCCCGAGAAAGGACTGTGCCGATGCTGCGCAAGATTCTTGTCGCGAATCGCGGTGAGATCGCCGTCCGGGTGCTGCGGGCCTGCCGGGACGCCGGCCGTACGGGGGTCGCCGTCTACGCCGACCCCGACCGCGACGCTCCGCACGTGCGCTGCGCCGACGAGGCGTACGTGCTGCGCGGGGACGTCCCGGCCACCACCTATCTCGACGCCGACAAGATCCTCGCCGTCGCGCGGGAGTGCGACGCCGACGCCGTCCATCCCGGATACGGGTTCCTGTCCGAGAACGCGGACTTGGCCCAGGCCGTGGTGGACGCCGGGCTGACCTGGATCGGCCCACCTCCCGAGGCGATTCGCCGGCTCGGCGACAAGGTGACCGCGCGGCAGGTCGCGCAACAGGTCGGGGCCCCGCTGGTGGCGGGCACCCCAGGCCCGGTGGCCGGCGTCGACGACGTGCTCCGGTTCGCCACCGAGCACGGGCTGCCGATCGCGGTGAAGGCGGCCTTCGGCGGCGGCGGTCGTGGCCTCAAGGTGGCGCACACGCTGGACGAGGTACCCGAGCTGTACGAGTCGGCGGTTCGTGAGGCCGTCGTCGCGTTCGGGCGCGGGGAGTGCTTCGTCGAACGTTGTCTGCCCCGGCCCCGGCACGTGGAGACCCAGTGTCTGGCCGACTTGCACGGCGGCGTGGTCGTGGTGTCCACCCGGGACTGCTCGCTGCAGCGACGGCACCAGAAGCTGGTCGAGGAGGCGCCGGCGCCGTTCCTCACCGACGCGCAGGTCACGCAGCTCCGGGAGTCGTCGAAGGCGATCCTGCGCGAGGCCGGTTACGTCGGCGCAGGCACCGTGGAGTTCCTCGTCGGCGCCGACGGCGCCGTCTCGTTCCTCGAGGTCAACACGCGGCTGCAGGTGGAGCATCCGGTGACCGAGGAGGTGACCGGCATCGACCTGGTCCGAGAGCAACTGCGGATCGCCGAGGGGGAGTCGCTCGGCTACGACGACCCGGTCCCGCACGGGCACGCCATGGAGTTCCGGATCAACGGCGAGGACGCGGGCCGCAACTTCCTGCCCGCGCCGGGCACGATCACCCGGTTCGCGCCGCCTTCCGGGCCCGGCGTGCGTCTGGACAGCGGGGTGGAGACCGGCAGCGTGATCGGGCCGGCCTGGGACTCGCTGCTGGCCAAGCTGATCGTCACCGGGCGCACGCGCGCCGAGGTGCTGCAGCGGGCGGCGCGGGCGCTCGCCGAGTTCGAGGTGAAGGGCCTGCCCACGGTCATCCCGTTCCATCGTCGGGTCGTCGCCGACCCGGCCTTCGCCCCCGAACTGACCGGCTCCGACCGGCCGTTCACGGTGCACACCAGGTGGATCGAGACGGATTTCGCGAACGACATCCCGCCGTACGCGGGCGGCGTCGAGGCCGCCGAGCCGCCGGACCGCGAGACGGTGGTGGTCGAGGTGGAGGGCAGGCGGCTGGAGGTGACGCTGCCGGCGGTACCGGTCAGCGCCACGGCGCCGGTCGCGGCCGGGGCGGTCCGGGTACGGCGAGGCCAGGACCGCCCCGCGAGCCGGGCCGGGTCCGGCGACGCGGTGACCGCGCCCATGCAGGGCACGGTCGTCAAGGTCGCGGTGGCCGACGGGCAGGCCGTCACGCCGGGGGAGGTACTGGTCGTCCTCGAGGCGATGAAGATGGAACAGCCGGTGACCGCGCACCGGGCCGGGGTCGTACGCGATCTGCGGGCCACCGTCGGGGACGCGATCGCGACCGGTGCCGCGATCTGCCGCGTCGTGGACTGAGCGGTCCGGGGCAGTTTGCATTCGCCGACGCGACCTTGCAGTTATCTGCACATGTTCCCGTTGACCCACGCGGTCAATCTGGTGACGATGAAATGGCGTCACGAATAGTCGCTCTCACCATTCTTGCCCGATATTCATCAACCGATGAGGGAGCATGCATGGATTCCGAAGTAATTGTCGTGGGCGCCGGTCCCGCGGGGCTGATGCTGGCCGGGGAACTGCGGCTGGCCGGGGTCCCCGTGACCGTCCTCGAACGGCTCGCGGCGCGCACCGGGGAGTCCCGAGGGCTCGGGTTCACCGCACGCACGATGGAGGTGTTCGACCAGCGCGGCCTGCTGAGCCGCTTCGGCGACGTCGACATCAGCAACCAGGGCCACTTCGGCGGCCTGCCGATCGACTTCGGGCTGCTCGACGGCGCGCACCAGGCTGCCAAGACCGTGCCGCAGTCGCACACCGAGAGCGTGCTCGAGGAGTGGGCCGTCGGGCTCGGGGCGGACATCCGCCGAGGTTGGGAGGTCACCGCGATCGCCGACGAGGGCGACGTGGTGACGGCCCAGGTCCGCGGACCCGACGGGGAGCAGCGGCTGAGCGCGCGCTACCTGGTGGGCTGCGACGGCGGCCGCAGCACGGTCCGTAAGGCGGCCGGGTTCGACTTCCCCGGCACGCCGGCCACGATGGAGATGTTCCTGGCGGACGTCAAGGGCCTCGACCTGGCCCCGCGCATGATCGGCGAGACGCTCCCGGGTGGGATGGTGATGGTCGGCCCGCTGCCCGGCGGCGTCACCCGACTGATCGTCTGCGAGCGCGGCGCGCCCCCGCAGCGGCGTACCGCTCCGCCCGAGTACGACGAGGTCGCCTCCGCCTGGAAACGGCTGACCGGCGACGACATCTCGCACGGCGAACCGGTGTGGGTCAGCGCGTTCGGCGACGCCACCAGGCAGGTCACGCGTTACCGCAAGGCTCGGGTCCTGCTGGCCGGCGACGCCGCGCACATCCACCTGCCGGCTGGTGGCCAGGGTATGAACGCCAGCATCCAGGACACGATGAACCTGGGCTGGAAACTGGCCGCGGTGGTCCGCGGCCGCGCGCCCGAACGCCTGCTGGACACCTACCACGACGAGCGGCACCCGGTGGGTCAACGGCTGTTGCTGAACACCCGGGCCCAGGGCCTGCTGTTCCTCAGCGGCCCGGAGGTCCAACCGCTGCGCGATGTCATCACCGAGCTCATCAGGTACCCGGAGGTCAGCCGGCATCTGGCCGGCATGGTCAGCGGCCTCGAGATCCGGTACGACGTCGGTGGCGGCACCAACCCATTGCTCGGCGCACGGATGCCGCACGTGGCGCTCGTCGGCGACGTGGCCAGCAGTACCGCCGCGTTGCACGGAGGCCGGGGCGTGCTGCTGGCCACCGAGGACAACGCCGCTCTGCGCCGCCGAGCCGCGGGCTGGCGGGACCGGGTCGACATCGTCACCGTGACCCCTGCCGGGGAGGCCGACATCCGGCGGCTCGCCGGCAGTACGGCGGTGCTGGTCCGGCCGGACGGCTACGTCGCCTGGGCCGCGCCCGGCAGCCACAGTGACCTGCCGGCGGCCCTGGACCGCTGGTTCGGCCCGTCGCGATGACCCGCCACGGCATCGCCGGCAGTCATCAGGAACAGCCAGGAGGAGACATGTACAGCGCGCTCATCGTCGCCCGGATGGACCCGGGCAGCTCCGACGCCGTCGCCGAGGCGTTCGGCGCGTTCGACCGCACCGAGATGCCGCATCTGATGGGTACCCGGCGACGGCAGCTGTTCACCTACCGCGGGCTCTACTTCCACCTCCAGGACTTCGCGTCCGAGGAGGGCGACCGGCGGATCGAGGAGGCCAAGACGGACCCCCGGTTCGTCGCGATCAGCACCGACCTCAAGCCGTACATCCAGGCCTTCGACCCGGCCACCTGGCGCTCGCCGGCCGACGCGATGGCCACGCGCTTCTACCGGTGGGAGGCCTCGGCATGAGCCAGCGGCGTGTGGTGATCACCGGCATCGGCGTGCTCGCGCCCGGCGGCCTCGGCACGAAGAACTTCTGGAGCCTGCTCAGTGAGGGCCGTACGGCCACCCGCGGAATCACGTCCTTCGACCCGGCGTCCTTCCGGTCCCGGGTCGCGGCCGAGATCGACTTCGATCCGGAGGCGCACGGCCTGAGCCCGCAGCAGATCCGCCGCATGGACCGCGCCGCCCAACTGGCCGTGGTGGCCGCGCGGGAGGCCGTCACGGACAGCGGGCTGGAACTGTCCGAACTCGACCCGCACCGGATCGGCGTCACCGTGGGCAGCGCGGTCGGGGCCACGATGGGACTCGACAAGGAGTACCGGGTGGTCAGCGACGGCGGGCGGCTGGATCTCGTCGAGCACGAGTACGCGGTGCCGCACCTCTACAACTACTTCGTGCCCAGCTCGTTCGCCGCCGAGGTGGCCTGGTCGGTGGGCGCCGAGGGACCGGGCACGGTGGTGTCCACCGGCTGCACGTCCGGACTGGACGCGGTCGCCTACGCGGTCGAGTTGATCCGGGAGGGCTCCGCCGACGTCATGATCGCCGGGGCGACCGATGCGCCGATCTCACCGATCACGCTCGCCTGCTTCGACGCGATCAAAGCCACGACACCGCGCAACGACGACCCGGAGCACGCGTCCCGCCCGTTCGACGGCACCCGTAACGGGTTCGTGCTCGGTGAGGGCTCGGCGATCTTCGTACTGGAGGAGCTGAGCAGTGCCCGGCGGCGGCGGGCGCACCTCTACGCCGAGATCGCCGGCTACGCCTCGCGGTGCAACGCGTTCCACATGACCGGCCTGCGGCCCGACGGCGCCGAGATGGCCGAGGCGATCCGGGTGGCGCTCGACGAGGCGCGGCTGGACGCCACTGCCGTCGACTACGTCAACGCGCACGGCTCCGGCACCAAACAGAACGACCGGCACGAGACGGCCGCCTTCAAGCGCAGCCTGGGCGACCACGCGTACCGCACGCCGGTCAGCTCGATCAAGTCGATGGTCGGCCATTCGCTGGGCGCCATCGGCTCCATCGAGATCGCCGCGTCGACCCTGGCCATGGAGCACAGCGTCGTCCCGCCCACGGCCAACCTGCGCACCCCCGACCCGGAGTGCGACCTCGACTACGTGCCCGTGACCGCCCGCGACCAGCGCATCGACACCGTCCTGACCGTCGGCAGCGGCTTCGGCGGCTTCCAGACCGCGATGGTGCTCACCAGGCCGGATCGGGGGCGGGCATGAGTGCGACCGCGGTGATCACCGGCCTCGGCGTCGCCGCGCCCACCGGTCTGGGCGCCGAGCGGCACTGGGACGCCACCCTGCGGGGCGAGAACGCGATCAGCACCATCGAACGGTTCGACGCACGCCGCTACCCGACCCGGCTCGCCGGCCAGATCACCGGCTACGCCGCCGAGGACCACCTGCCCAGCCGACTGCTGCCGCAGACGGACCGGATGACCCGGATCGCCCTCACCGCCACGGACTGGGCGCTCGCCGACGCCGGCGTCCGCCCGGAGGAGTTCGACGACTACGACATGGGTGTGGTGACGGCCAGTTCGGCCGGCGGCTTCGAGTTCGGTCAGAACGAACTGCAGAAGCTGTGGAGCAAGGGCAGCCAGCACGTCAGCGCGTACCAGTCCTTTGCCTGGTTCTATGCGGTCAACAGTGGCCAGATCTCGATCCGCAACGGCATGAAGGGCCCCAGCGGCGTGGTCGTGAGCGACCAGGCGGGCGGGCTGGACGCGCTGGCCCACGCCCGCCGGCAGATTCGCCGCGGCACCCCGGTCCTGGTCACCGGCAGCATCGACGCCTCGGTGTGCCCGTGGGGGTGGGTGGCCCAGATCGCCGGTGGCCGCCTGAGCACCGAGGCTGATCCCGACCGCGCCTACCGGCCGTTCGACGCGGACGCGTGCGGGCAGGTGCCCGGCGAGGGTGGCGCCGTGCTGATTCTCGAGGACCTCGGCGCGGCCCGGCGGCGCGGTGCCCGGATCTACGGCGAGATCGCCGGGTACGGTGCCGCGCTCGACCCGCCGCCGGACAGCGGTCGCGGGCCGAACCTGCGCCACGCGATCGACCTGGCCCTGGCCGATGCCGGGGCCGCTCCCGCCGACATCGACGTGGTCTTCGCCGACGCCTCCGGACTGCCGGCCGAGGATCGCGCCGAGGCGGACGCGATCGCCGCCGTCTTCGGCCCCCGGGGTGTCCCGGTCACCGTCCCCAAGACCATGACCGGGCGGCTCAACTCCGGCGCGGCACCGCTCGACCTGGCGACGGCCGTGCTCGCCATCGCCGAGGGCCGGATTCCGCCCACGATCAACGTCACGCCGGCCACGGAGTACCGGCTCGATCTGGTCACCGGGGAACCGCGTCCGGCGCTGGTGCGTGCCGCCCTGGTGCTCGCCCGCGGCCACGGCGGCTTCAACGCCGCGATGGTCGTCAGGGCCGTCGCTTCCTGATCTTCTTCCCGCTCAGAGCCGGCCCGCCGGGCCAGCTCCCGCACGACGGAGGACATCTTGCAGATCAATCTGGACGACCTGCGGCGCATCCTGCGCGAGGCGGCCGGCGCCGACGAGGGCACCGACCTCGACGCGGAGATCCTCGACCACACCTTCATCGAGCTCGGCTACGACTCGCTCGCCCTGCTCGAGACGGCCGGGCGCATCGAGCGCGAGTACCACGTCGCCCTCGACGACGCCGTGGTGGTCGAGGCCGAGACCCCACGGGCGTTGCTCGACGTCGTCAACGCCCAGCTCGCCTGACCCACCCGCCCGCGAAAGGAACCACCATGTCGCAGCAGCAGCGCGTCGTGCTCGTCTCGGGCGCGACAAGCGGTATCGGCCTCGCGATCGCCCGTAGCCTGGCCGCGCGGGGCCACCGGGTCTACCTCGGCGCCCGCAACGCGGAGAACGTCGCCACCACGGTCAAACAGCTGACCGAGCAGGGTCACACCGTCGGCGGCAGCGCGCTGGACGTGCGCTCCGGGGAGTCGGTAGGGGCGTTCGTGCGGGCTGCGGTCGCCCACTTCGGCCCGGTCGACGTGCTCGTCAACAACGCCGGGCGCAGCGGTGGCGGTGTCACCGCCGACATCACCGACGAGCTGTGGGAGGACGTCGTGGAGACGAACCTCACCAGCGTCTTCCGGATGACCCGGGAGGTCCTCACCACCGGGGGTCTGCGCGACCGGTCGTGGGGCCGCATCATCAACATCGCCTCCACCGCCGGTAAGCAGGGCGTGGTGCTCGGCGCCCCGTACTCGGCGTCCAAGCACGGGGTGGTCGGGTTCACCAAGGCGCTGGGAAACGAGCTGGCGCCCACCGGCATCACGGTCAACGCGGTCTGCCCGGGCTACGTGGAGACCCCGATGGCCCAGCGGGTGCGCCAGGGCTACGCGGCCGCGTACGACACCACCGAGGACGCGATCCTCAGCAGGTTCGAGGCGAAGATCCCGCTCGGGCGCTACTCCACCCCCGAGGAGGTCGCCGGGCTGGTCGGATACCTGGTCTCGGACACCGCCTCCTCGATCACCTCCCAGGCCCTGAACGTCTGCGGCGGCCTGGGCAACTTCTGAGCCACGGAGGACGACATGACCACCCGTCAGGTAGAGCACGAGATCGTCGCCGAGGCACCGGCGTCCACCGTCTACGACCTGATCGCCCAGGTCGGGAACTGGCCGCGGCTCTTTCCGCCGACCATCTACGCCGAGCAGGTGGAGGCCGGCGACGGTGCGGAGCGGATCAGGATCTGGGCGACCGCCAACAACACCGCCAAGACCTGGACCTCGCGCCGGACCCTGGACCCCGAACGGCTGACGATCGGATTCCGCCAGGAAATCTCGGCGCCGCCGGTGGCCGCCATGGGCGGCACCTGGACGATCGAGCCGCTGACCGCCACCCGCTGCCGCATCCGACTGCTGCACGACTACCGCGCGGTCGACGACGAGCCGGACTCGCTGCGCTGGATCGACGAGGCCGTGGACCGTAACTCGCGCTCCGAACTGGCCGCGCTACGGGCCAGCGTCGAGGCGACGGTCGCCGACGCCGGACTGTCGTTCTCGTTCGAGGACACGGTCCGCGTCGACGGCTCGGCCAAGGACGTCTACGACTTCATCAACGAGGCCGGGTTGTGGGAGCAGCGGTTGCCGCACGTCGCCCGGGTCACGCTCACCGAGGACACTCCCGGGCTGCAGGTGCTCGAGATGGACACGCGGGCGCGAGACGGCTCCACGCACACCACCAAGTCGTACCGGGTGACGCTGCCGTACCACCGGATCGCCTACAAGCAGGTGACTCTGCCCGCGCTGATGACCCTGCACACGGGCGTGTGGACGTTCACCGACGACGACCAGGGCGTGACCGCCTCCTCGCAGCACACGGTCGTCCTCAACCCGGCCGCCATCGCCCGGGTGCTGGGCGAGGACGCGACCGTCGACGACGCCCGGACGTACGTCCGCGAGGCGCTGAGCGCGAACAGCCGGGCGACGCTGGGGCACGCCAAGGATTACGCCGAGAAGAAGCGCTGATAATGACCACCCCCGGACGGGAGTGCGAGGTGCTCGTCGTCGGCGCCGGCCCGGTCGGGCTCATGCTGGCCGGGGAACTGCGGCTCGCCGGCGTCGAGGTGGCGGTCGTCGACCGGCTGCCCGCGCCGACCAGCGAATCCCGGGCCTCGACCCTGCACGCCCGCACGATGGAGCTGCTGGACAACCGGGGCCTGCTGGCCCGCTTCGGCACGTTGCCCAACGACGTGATGGGCCACCTCAGTGGCATACCGCTGAGCCTGGACCTGGACACGCCGTACCCCGGGCAGTGGAAGGTGCCGCAGACCCGGACCGAGGCGATCCTCGGGGAGTGGGCCGGTGACCTCGGCGCGTACGTCGCGCGGAGCCGCGAGCTCGTCGGGTTGACCGAGCGGGCCGGTACGGTGGAGGCCGTCGTCACCGGTCCCGCCGGCACCGCGACCGTGCGCGCCCGTTACGTCGTCGGCTGCGACGGTGAGGACAGCACCGTGCGCCGCCTGGCCGGGATCGACTTCCCTGGTCACGGCACCGCGCGGGAGATGATCCGGGCCGACGTGGCCGGCATCGACATCCCGAACCGCCGGTTCCAGCGTCTCCCGGCCGGGCTGGCGATCGCGGCGCGTTCCCGCGACGGGGTGACCCGGGTGATGGTGCACGTCTTCGGCCGGCGGGACACCGGCCGGCGGAACGCGCCCGACTTCGCCGATGTCTGTGCCGACTGGCAGGCGGTGACCGGCGAGGACATCAGCGGTGGCACACCGTTGTGGGTGAACGCCTTCGGTGACGCCTGCCGGTTGGCAGCCCGATACCGGCGGGGCCGGGTGCTGCTCGCCGGGGACGCGGCCCACCAGCAGATGCCGATCGGCGGACAGGCGTTGAACCTGGGCCTGCACGACGCTGTCAACCTCGGCTGGAAGCTGGCCGCGGTGGTGCGGGGCCGGGCCCCGGATCGACTGCTGGAGACCTACCACGACGAGCGGCACGCGGTTGCCGCCCGGGTTCTCACCGGCATCGAGGCGCAGGCGGCGCTGCTGCTCGGCGGTCCCGAGGTGGAGCCGGTGCGGGAGGTACTCGCCGAGCTGGCTGCCTACGAGCCGGTCCGACGGCACCTGGCCGCCACGATCTCCGGATTGGACGTGCGCTACGGCGCTGACAGGGATGACCAACCGCTGCTCGGTGGCCGCCTGGCCCCCGTCGCCCTGCGGACCGCATCCGGCCCCACCACCTCGGCCCGACTGCTGCGCGACGGCCGAGGGCTGCTGCTGATCCCCGCGTCCGACGACGACCGACAGACCCGTCTGGTCCGGGCCGTCCACGGGTGGCGGGACCGCGTCCAGGCGGTCCCCACCGAGGCGGCCCCTGGTCTGCCGGACCCGGTGCTCGTGCGGCCCGACGGCCACGTCGCCTGGACCGTGCCCGACGGCACCGCCGGGCTGACCGGGGCCCTCGAACGCTGGTTCGGGCCGTCCACGCCCGATCACCTCAGGAAGGGAACCACAATGGATCGACTGGCTGGCATGACAGCCCTGGTCACCGGTGCGAGTCGGGGTATCGGCCGCGCGATCGCGGTGCGCCTGGCCGCCGATGGAGCCCTCGTCGCGGTGCACTACACCGCCCGCGCCGACGCCGCCGAGGAGGTCGTCGCGGCCATCGAGAAGGACGGCGGTCGCGCTTTCGCGGTCCGCGCCGAACTCGGGGTCAGCGGCGACGTCCACGAGCTGTTCCTCGCCCTGGAAGAAGGCCTCAAGGAGCGCACCGGCGACACCCGACTCGACATCCTGGTCAACAACGCCGGCCAGATGGGCGGGGTGGCACCCGAGGAGACCACGTCCGAGCAGTTCGACAGGCTGTTCGCGGTCAACGCCAAGGCGCCGTTCTTCCTCATCCAGCGCGCCCTGCGCAACCTCGCCGCCGGTGGCCGCATCGTCAACATCTCCTCCGGGCTGACCCGGGTCGCCAACCCCTCGGAGATCGCGTACGCGATGACCAAGGGCGCGGTCGAGCAGCTCAGCCTGCACTTCGCGAAGCACCTGGCACCACGTGGCATCACCGTGAACAGCGTCGCGCCGGGCATCACCCGCAACGGCAACCCGGTCTTCGACATCCCCGAGGCGGTGGAGCAGATGGCGCAGCTGTCGGCGTTCCAACGGGTCGGCGAGCCGGAGGACGTGGCCGACGTGGTGGCCTTCCTGGCGTCCCCGGACGGCCGCTGGGTGACCGGTGCCTTCCTCGACGCGACCGGGGGCACGCTGCTCGGCTGAGCCGCCCCGCCGCCCTCCGTTCCGGGAGCCTCCGATGCGAACCTCTGCCCGCTGGGCCCTTCTGCTGGTGCTGGCCGGCACCATGCTCATCGACTCTCTCGAGGTGTCGATGATGGTCGTGGTGCTGCCCTCGGCCGGCCGCTCCCTGAACCTGGCGGTGACGCAGGTGCAGGCCCTGGTCACCGGGTTCGCGCTCGGCTTCGCCGCGCTGTTGCCGCTCGGTGGCCGGGCCGTGCACCGGTTCGGCCGACGGCGGGTGTACCTCGGCGCGCTGTTGCTGTTCGCCGCCGCCTCGATGCTCGGTGGCCTGTCCGCCGACTTCCCGCTCATCGTGGCCACCCGCGTGGTCAAGGGGTGCTGCGCGGCGCTGACCGCACCGGCAGGGCTCACCATCATCGCCGCGGCCTTCCCGCCGGGACGGGAGCGCGACCGGGCGATCTCGGTCTACACGATCGTGGCCGCCACCGGCTTCACCGGTGGGCTGCTGTTGGCCGGGGCCGTGGGCGCGGCGGACTGGCGCTGGACGCTCATCGCTCCGGCGCCGGCGGCGCTCCTGCTGTTCCTGCTCGGGCTGGCCGTCCTTCCGGACGCCGCCGCGCCCCCACCGGTACGCCTCGGCGCGGGTGCGGTCGCCGCCGCGCCAGGGCTGCTGCGCGCGATGGCCGGGGCGGCCACGCTCAACGGCTCGTACCTGGGTCTGCTGCTACTGGCCACGGTGTGGCTACAGACCAGTGCGGGCTGGTCGCCGCTGCGGACGGCAGTGGCGCTCCTGCCCGTCAGCGTGCCACTCGCGCTGGCCGCGCCGTTCTCGGGCCGGGTGGTCAGCCGGTTCGGTGTCCGCTGGCCGATCCTGGCCGGGGCAGTCACCGTCTGTCTGGGTTACCTGGTGTTCGGGCGGGTCCTGCGGCCGGGGCCCGTCGACGCGTCCGCGGTTCTGCTCCCGCTGCTGCTCGTGGGCATCGGGTTCGCCCTGAGCTTCACCGCCCTCAACGTGCAGACGGCCACCGCCGTGCCGCCCGAGCAGCGCGCCGCGGCCACGGGCCGGTACCAGACCGCGGTGCAGGCGGCCGCGGTGGTGGTGCCGTTGGCGGTGGCCGTCCTGCTGAGCTGGTCCGCCCCGCAGGCGCTGTGGCTCGTGATCGCCCTCGGCGCGCTCGGTGTGGCGGTTGCCGTCACAGGACTGCTGCGACCGGCCAGGGCCGCCGGATACTCCCTGCCCACCCCCATCCGTACCGAGCACAGGAGTTAGCCGTATGACAACCGCCATCGATCCGGTTCGTCCGGGCGCGGACGAGCTCTCCCGGATGAAGGACGAGATCCGTCGTGGCCCCGACCCGGCGGCCACCGAACGCCAGCACGCCAAGGGCAAGCTGACCGCGTACGAGCGTATCGACCTGCTGCTCGACCCAGGGTCGTTCCACGAGGTGGAGGCGCTGCGCCGGCACCGGGCCACCGGCTTCGGTCTGGAGGACAGACGCCCGTACACCGACGGGGTGGTGACCGGCTGGGGCACCGTGCACGGACGCACGGTCTTCGTCTACGCCCACGACTTCCGCATCTTCGGCGGTGCCCTCGGCGAGGCGCACGCGTCCAAGATCCACAAGATCATGGACCTGGCCCTCGCGGCTGGCGCCCCGCTGGTGTCGCTCAACGACGGTGCCGGCGCCCGCATCCAGGAAGGGGTCGCGGCGCTGTCCGGGTACGGCGGCATCTTCGAGCGCAACACCCGGGCTTCGGGCGTCATCCCGCAGCTCAGCGTCATGCTGGGGCCGTGCGCGGGCGGGGCGGCCTACTCGCCGGCTCTCACCGACTTCGTGCTCATGGTGCGCGGCACCGCGCAGATGTTCATCACCGGCCCCGACGTCGTGCAGGCGGTCACCGGCGAGGTCATCACCCACGACGGCCTCGGCGGCGCCGACGTGCACGCCGGGTCGTCAGGGGTCGCTCACCTGGCGTACGACGACGAGCGCGCCTGCCTGGCGGACACCCGATACCTGTTGTCGCTGCTGCCGTCCAACAATCGCGTGCTCGCACCGGCGGTGCCCTGCGACGATCCCGGGGATCGCCCCAACGACGCCCTGCTCGACCTGGTGCCCGACGATCCCAGTCGCGGTTACGACATCCGGTCCGTGATCGAGGAGATCGCCGACGACGGCGAGTACTTCGAGGTGCATCCCGACTTCGCCGGCAACGTCGTGTGTGCGCTGACGCGGTTCGGCGGCGAGGTCGCCGGCGTCGTCGCCAACCAGCCGGCCGTGCTCGCCGGCGTGCTCGACATCCACGCCAGTGAGAAGGCGGCGCGGTTCGTGCAGTTCTGCGACGCGTTCAACATCCCCCTGGTGACGCTTGTCGACGTGCCCGGCTTCCTGCCCGGCGTGGACCAGGAGCACGACGGCATCATCCGACACGGGGCGAAGCTGCTGTACGCGTACTGCAACGCCACCGTGCCGCGCATCTCGATCGTGCTGCGCAAGGCGTACGGCGGTGCCTACATCGTCATGGACTCACGCTCGCTCGGCGCTGACCTCGCCTTCGCCTGGCCCGGCAACGAGATCGCGGTGATGGGCGCCGAGGGGGCGGCCAACGTCATCTTCCGGCGCGAGATCCAGGCCGCCGACGACCCGGAGGCGGTACGACAGCAGAGGGTCAAGGAGTACCGGACCCAGCTCATGCACCCCTACTACGCGGCCGAGCGCGGGCTGGTCGACGACGTGATCGACCCGCGTCAGACCCGGCAGACCGTCGTCCGCGCGTTGGCGATGCTGCGCGACAAGCACCGCGACCGGCCGTCGCGCAAGCACGGCAACCCGCCGCAATGAGCACCCGAAGCACCCCCACCCACGTCCGTGTCGAGCGGGGGCGGCCGAGCCCGCAGGAACTGGCCGCCGTGGTCGCGGTCCTGCTGACGCGTCGCGTCGCCTCCCCGGCTCCCGCCCCGGCGTCCCGTGACCGGACCGCGGGCTGGCACCGGCACGGGCTGATCGCGGAACAGTACTGCCCGCGGAGCTGGCGCACCGCCGCACGGGCCTCGGACCGAGAAGGAGAACTGCGATGAACGATCAACGGACCGTGCTGGTGACGGGGGCGACCGGCAACGTCGGCCCACACGCCGTCAGTCAGTTGCTGGCGGCCGGCGCCCGGGTGCGGGCGCTGGTGCTCGCCGACGACCCGAATGTGGATCGCCTTCCCGCCGGCGTGCAGCTGTGCACCGGCGACCTGGCGGACCCGGACAGCCTCGACGCGGCCCTGGACGGGGTGGACGGCGTCTTCTGGATGTGGCCGTTCTTCTCGCTCAGCACCGCCACCGCCCCGGCGGTGCTGAAGAAGATGGAGCAGCAGGTCGACCGGGTGGTGGTGGTCTCCTCGGTCGGCGTCCACATCGGACTGGAGCCGGTCGACAACAACTGCCACGCCTACCTGGAGCAGCTCCTCGAGCAGAGCACGCTGACCTGGACCTTTCTGCGCACGACCGGCTTCATGGCCAACGCCCTGGGCTTCGCGGCACAGATCCGCGGCGACGGGCAGGTGGTCCGCTTTCCGTACGGGGACGCCGCCCGCACCTCCGTGCACGAGGCCGACCTGGCCGCGGTCGGGGTACGGGCGCTGCTCGACGACGGGCACGAGCACCGTAGATATCTGGTGTCCGGCCCGGAGGTGCTGACCCAGCGCGAGCAGGTCGAGATCATCGGTGAGGTCGTCGGTCGTCCGCTCCGGTGGCAGGACGTACACGCTGAGGAGGCCCGGCGGCAGATGGTGGCGACCGGCTGGCCCCCGTCGTACGCCGACGGCGCCCTCGACTACTTCGCCATGCTGACCAAGGAGTCGGAGGTCGGGTCCACAGTGGTGGCGGAGGTGACCGGGCAGCCCGCCCGGACGTTCCGCCAGTGGGCGCACGAGCACGCTGCGGCATTCCGCTGAGCGGGGCGGACATGGGACACTTCGCCGCCTTCGGCATCTTCCGCCTCGCCGAGCCGGCGGACGCCGGGGAGTTCGTTGCCGCGCTGGCCGCCGTCGTGGACGCCCGCGCGCGGACCACCCCCGGATTTCTGCTCTCCCGGGTGCATCTGACCCTCGACGGCTCGACGTTGGTGCACCACACCCGGTGGACCAGTGAGCAGAACTACCGCCTCTGGTGTCCCGACGACGCCGCGCTCGGAGAGCCGGGCCCCCCGTACCGGCACGCGGCGGTGCGTACGGCCGTCACCGTGACCGGCATCGCGGCCGGCGGAATCCGGGGTCCGGCCGTCGGCCAGCCCCCACGGGTGGCGGCGGTCGCGATCCGACACTTCGCCGGCCCCGAACCGGCGGCGGCGGTGCTCGGCCTGCTGCACCGTTCCGGGCAGTGGAAGCGCGATCATCCCGGGTTCATCGCCGCCGACGTCTGCCTCAGCGCCGACGGCCGGACGTTCGTCAACTATCCGGTGTGGACCGGGCGCGGCGCGTACGAGGCGTGGATGGCCGATCCGCGCATCAGTGCCGGTCAGGCCGAGGTCGCGCGGCTGGAGCTGGCACCCCCGCAGTACTTCGTGTGCACAGTGGAGCACGACGTGGTGGGGCACCACGTCAGCCCGCAACGGTGACCGCGAGGGCTCCACCGGTAGAGGGGCGCCTCACTCGATCTGCAGGCGGCGCGGGCCGGCACCCTGCCGGCCCAGCACGTCGTACGGGTTGACCAGGACGCACCTCTCCAGGGTCAGGCAGCCGCAGCCGATGCAGTCGATCAACTCGTCGCGCAGTTTGAGTAGCTGGGCGATGCGCCGGTCGAGGTCGGTCCGCCACTCCTCCGACAACTGCACCCACTGCTCCTGACTGGGCGCCCGGTCCGTCGGCAGGATGCTCAGCGCCTCGGCGATCTCGGTGAGCGGGATGCCGACCCGCTGGGACACCCGGATGAACGCCACCCGGCGCAGCGTGTCGCGCGAGTAGCGACGCTGATTGCCCGGGGTGCGCCGGCTGCGGATCAACCCCTCGCGTTCGTAGAAGCGCAGGGCGGAGGTGGAGACGCCACTGCGTCGGGCCAGCTCGCCGACCGTCAGCTCCTTGGCGATGGGGGACATGTGCGTCATGCCCGCCAGCGTATGCCCTGTCGATTCTTTGCATTTCTTGACGTGGCTCTGGCACGGGTGCCGTTGCTGGTGCCGGAGTCGACAACCAGACTCGGTCCGAATGGTTCCGGAGGGACGTAAACAATGGATACCTTGCCTGCTCCGCTGTTCAGTGCGACGTATTTCCAAGACCCCTATCCGACGCTCGGATGGCTGCGCGACACCTCGCCGGTGCACGAATTCGCGTTCCCGGTCGGCGGCGTGCGTACCTGGATCGTGACCCGCTTCGACGACGTGCGGACGCTCCTGGCCGACCAGCGATTCAGCTCCGAGGGCGGCACCTGGGGCAACCCGGAGTTCCAGGCGGCGGGCCTGGTCAGCGGGGCCGGCAGTGTGCTCGAGAAGGCGGTCACGGTGGTCGACCCGCCGGCGCACACCCGCCTGCGGCGGTTGGTGATGAGCGCGTTCACGCCGAGCCGGATCGCCCAGTGGCAGACCGTTGTCGAGAAGGCTGTGGCTGCGGCGCTCGACCGTTGCGAGGCGCGCGGCTCGTTCGACGTGATGGAGCACTACGCCGGGCCGGTCTCGTCCGCCGTGATGGGCGAGATCCTGGGCCTGCGCATCGACCGCCACGAGCAACTCGTGCAGGCGCTCGCCCAGGCGTTCCCGTCCGACGACGCGCAGATGGCCCAGGTCGCCGAGGGCTTCGCCCGGATCTGTGACTACGCCGCCGACCTGGTCGCCGAGAAGCGCCGGCGGCCGGACGACGACCTGACCACGGCGCTGCTGCAGGCCCGCGAGGACGGGGACCAGCTCTCCGAGGAGGAACTCGTCGCCACCGTCGCGGCCATGATCCTGGCCGGCAGCGACACCATCCGGGCCTTCGTCGGCAACGCGGCACTCGCCCTGCTCGACCACCCGGACCAGCGCGACCTGCTGGTCGAGCGGCCCGGCGTCGAGGAATCGGCGGTCGAGGAACTGCTCCGGTACGAGGGCGCGCTCAGCACGGCGCTGTTCCGGGTCACGACCGAGGAGCTCACGTTCGCGGGCACGGTACTGCCGGCCGGCGCTCCGGTGATCGCCGCCCTCCTGTCGGCCAACCGCGACCCACGCCAGTTCGACGAGCCGGACCGTCTCGATCTGACCCGGACCCGGCTGCGCCACGTCGGGCTCGGCCACGGCCTGCACAACTGCCTCGGTGCGGCGCTGGCCCGGCTGGAGGGACGGATCGCCATCCCGGCGCTGTTCCGCCGCTTCCCCCAGCTGGACCTCGCTGTTGCCCGGCAGGACCTGCGCTACATCGAGAACTGGGCGATGCGCCGCCTGGTCACGCTGCCGGTACGGACGACGGGCACGCAACGGTGATCTCCGGCGACCGGGAGACCGAAGCCACCGTGCACGTGGACCCGCGGCTGTGCCGCGGCACCGGGCTGTGCCAGGCGATGTCGCCGGCGCTGTTTCGGCTGACTGCGGCCGGTCATGCCGTGGCCGTCGAGGCCCGGTTGACCGGCCCGGAAGAACTCGAAACCGCCCGTTCTGTCGCGGACTGCTGCCCGATGGGAGCCGTCGAGCTCACCGTCGGGCCAGCCACCGGCGGATCGGGCCGACCGGAGAGGTGAGCCATGACGTTGACCCAACCGACGGCGCAGGAGGCCGAGGCCATCCTCGCGGCGTTGTGGGAGCGTAACTACGACCCCCTGACGACCGAGTTGATCGGCCGGTTGCCGCTCGGGCCCGGCGCCCGCTGCCTCGACATCGGCGCCGGCGCCGGCTCGATGACGAAATGGCTCGCCGCGCGGGTTCCGCAGGGGTCGGTGCTCGCCGTCGACGTCGACACCGATGGCCTCGACGACGTGCGCGTCCCCGGGGTGACGGTGCGGCAGGGCGACATCGAGACCGAGCAGTTCGCGCCCGGATCGTTCGACTTCATCCTGGCCCGCGGCGTGTTCTCGGTCCTCAAGAGCCCCGACGAGCTGCTGAGCCGGGCCGTGCGGTGGCTGGCTCCGGGCGGTTGGGTGCTTGTCGAGGACTTCTACTTCATGCCGGCCGAGGACGCGGCCACCCCGCTGGGTCACCGGGTCATCGAGGCCTACCTGCGTGCGTTCCGGGCACAGGGTGCAGACATGCGGTTCGCCCGCCGGCTGCCGGCCCGGCTGGCCGCCGAAGGGCTCGCCGGGGTGGACTTCCACCTGCGGCCGCTCGGCCCCGGTCAGGGGCAGTACGAGAACGAGCTGATGCGTCGCCGGCTTGAGCTGCAGGGCCAGCCGCTGGTCGACAACGGCTGGGTCAGCGCGCAGGACCTGGCCGACTTCGTCGCCTCCATCGAGGAGCCGGCGTCCCGGGATGTCACGACCCTGCTCTTCTCGGTCTGGGGCCAGCGACCACCGGTCTGACGGAACTTGACTTCATCCTTGGTTCAGCTTCTACGGTGTGAATGTCCGTGATTGCACTGCGAGACCGAGGAAAGGAACCTGGCGTGCACCCTTCCGACAGCCCCGGCCGGACGGCGGGACCGGCCCCGGGCGCGCAGGCAGCGGTCCTGGTCCTCGCGGGCATGCTGACGATCATGGCGGGAGCGGTCGTGTCACCCGCCATTCCCGGCATCCGGGCCGCGTTCGCCGACACGGCCGACGCCGACCTGCTGTCCCGCATGATCACCAGCACCCACGCGCTGGCGATCGTGGTGTTCGCCCCGTTCGCTGGCGCGCTGTCCGAGCGGATCGGGCGGAAGCGGGCTCTGGTCATCGGCATGCTCGCGTTCGCCCTGGGCGGCAGCTCCGGGTTCTACCTGCCCGACCTCTACAGCATCCTGGCCGGTCGGATCGTGCTCGGCCTCGGGGTCGCGCTCGTGATGACCACCAGCGTCGCCATGGTGGCCGACCTCTACGAGGGGTCCCAGCGGCAGCGGTTGCTCGGCCGGCAGACCTCCGCCGGAGCGTTCGGCGGAGTGCTCCTGCTGGTCGGCGGTGGCGCGCTGGCCGGGCTGGGCTGGCGCAGCGTCTTCCTGGTCTACCTGCTCGGCGCGGTGCTCGCCGTCGCCGCGCTGCGCTATCTGCCCGGTGGTGCCCGCCCGCCCGGCTCCGCCGACGGGGACACCGGCTCCGGTGTCCCCGCCCGGCGCTGGTGGCCGGTGGGCATCACCGCGGCGCTCGTCGCGATGCTGCTCGGTCAGGTCGCGTTCTACTCGGTACCGGTGCAGGTGCCGTTCCTGGTGGAGAACGACTTCCACGCGACCTCGATCGCCACCGGCGCGGTCATCGCGGTGCAGACCCTGACCACCGGCCTGGTGTCGCTGCGTTTCGCCGCGATCCGGCGGCTGGCCGGTGAGTACGTGCTCGTCGCCGTGGCCTTCGCCGCGATCGGAGCCGGTTATCTGGTGCTGTTCGCGGCCCCGCACGTCGTCGTGCTGGGCGTGGGCACCCTGGTCATGGGCGTCGGTCTGGGCATCCTGATGCCGACGCTGAACAACTGGGTGGTCAACACCGCGCCGGAGGACTCCCGTGGCCGGTACGCCGGCTTCCTGACCACCGCCCTGTTCCTGGGTCAGTTCCTGGCGCCGATCGTGACCCAGCCGGCCGTGAGCCGCCTCGGCATCCAGCCGCTGTTCCTGATCATCGCGACCGGCGCGCTGATCGTCGCCGCCGGCTACCTCGCCGTGTCCCGGCGCCGTGCCCGCGCGGACGCCGAACCCGACACCGACCGGGCCGGCGTGCTCGCGTCCCGACTCGACCAAGGATCTCCCCATGTCCGCTGACGCCGACCGCTCGACCCCTGTCGAGTTCGTCCTCGACCTCATCTGCGTGCACTCGTACCTGGCCTTCACCCGCTTCGAGAAGGCCGCCGCCCGCCGGCGCGCGGACGGCCGGACGATCGAGGTGACGTTCCGGCCGTTCCAGATCGACGCCGGCGCCCCCGAGGAGGGCGAGCCGCTGACCGAGCGCCACCGCCGGGACTTCGGTGCCGCTGCCCAGGAGATGGTGCAGCGCATGACCGGCACCGCCGCCCGCGACGGCCTCAGCCTCGACTTCGGCCGGGCCATCTTCGTCAACACGTTCCGGGCCCACCTGCTGCTGGCGACGGCGCAACGACAGGGGCGGGCGGAGGCGGCCGCGGAACGGCTGTTCCGGGCCTACTTCAACGAGGGTCGCAACATCGGAGATCCGGACACGCTGGACGAACTCGCCGCCGACGCCGGTGTCACGCCGGTGACGGCCGGCGGGAGCGGTCCCGGACCGGACGAGGTCGCCGCCGCCCTTCTCACCGTGCGGGAGCGGGGCGTCACGTCGGTGCCGCTGGTTCGGGTGGACGACGGCCCGGAGCTGTCCGGCGCCCGCTCGGAAGACGAGTACCTGGACGCGCTGTCGCCGACCAGGTGACGCGCGTACCGCCACCGATCACGCCCCCAACGAAAGGAACACCCGCACATGGCTTCCCTGCGGCTCGCAGTGATTTGCGGCAGCGTCCGCGACGGCCGGTTCGGTCCCACGGCCGCCCGATGGATCGCCGACCAGGCCGGCAGTCGTGACGATCTCGAGGTCGACTACATCGACCTGATCGACCATCCGCTGCCGGTGGGACTGACCCAGTCGCCGGACCCGGACGTCGCCGAGACGCTCTCCCGGATCGGGCCCCGGCTGGCCGAGGCGGACGCGTTCGTCGTTGTCACGCCGGAGTACAACCACAGCTACCCCGCGTCGCTCAAGTCCTTCATCGACTGGCACTACACCCAGTGGCAGGCCAAGCCGGTCGCCCTGGTCTCCTACGGTGGCATGGCGGGTGGCCTGCGCGCCGCCGAGCACCTGCGGCTCGTCTTCGCCGAGCTGCACGCCATGACGATCCGCGAGCAGGTGAGTTTCCACATGGCGTGGGAGAAGTTCGGCCCGGACGGCAACCCGGTCGATCCGGAGGCGGTCGGTGCGGCCGTCAAGACGATGTTCGACCAGCTCGTGTGGTGGGGCGAGGCGCTGCGCGCGGCACGCGAACGGCACCCGTACGGCAAGTAGCGCTCACGCCGCAGCGCTGAAGCCGCGGCCGAGCTGGAAACCGACACCCCGTACGGTGACGATCCACCTGGTGTCGCCCAGCTTGGCCCGCAGGCTGTTGACGTGGGTGTCGATGGTCCGGCCGGTGGCCGTGGCGCTGTCGTGCCACACCCGGGCCCGTAGCTCCCGCCGGCTGAACACGACCCCCGGGCGGGCGGCGAGCAGCTGCAGCAGGTCGAACTCCTTACGGGTCAGCGCGAGCGCCCGGTCGCCGAGCCGGGCCTCACGCCGGGCCACGTCGATGTGCAGCGGGCCGTGCGAGATGGTGCGGGCGTCCGGGGCCGGGCGCAGCCGCCGCAGCACGGCATCGACCCGGGCCAGCAGTTCCTCTGCGCCGAACGGCTTGTCGAGGCAGTCGTCGCAGCCGGCCCAGAAGGCCAGCACGCGTTCGACCTCGGTGCCCCGGCCGGTAAGGGCGATGATCGGGGTGTCCGACTCGCGGCGGATCTCGGTGCAGACCAGCAGACCGTCGATGTCGGGTACGTCCATGTCGAGCACCACCAGATCCACCCGGTGGTGCTGTTGCAGGGCCGACTTGCCGGTGCCGGCGCTCCATGCCTCGTATCCGTGCTGTTCCAGCCGGTGGAGGAGGTGACGGCGGCCGGCGAGGTCGTCCTGTACGACGAGGACGCGCATGTCGAAAGACCTTCCAATGGTGATTGGCATCGATGAACCGTCACTGAGTATGCCTCGAATCGAGGGGGGCGGCATAACAATGTGATTCGGTTCCGACGCGTTCAGTCATTGGTGTGGGCAATGCAAAATGAGCGTCAATTGACTGCAAAGTTCACCAATTTGGCTTGATGGATGAACATTGCGATCGTAGCGTTCCCCGGGGGCGATCAGTCGCGTTGTCGCGACGACCGGCTGCAACGGGGAGGATGATCATGCAGAGTGCGTTGGACACGCTGTGCCGGATGACTCAAGTCGCACCGCCCGGGCGGACGCCCGCCGGCGAGGAGCTCGACCGGCTGCGTCGGCTGACGGGGCAGCTGATGGCGTCGCAACCGGACAGCCACACCGAACTGGCCCGCTATCTGTGCGTTCAGGAGCGCGGCATACCGGTACCCGAACAAGAGGCAGGGGCAGCGATCCGCGGCCGCCGGGTGCTGGTGACCGGTGGCAGCGGCTGCATCGGCACCGAACTGCTGCGTACGCTGGCAGCCCTGCAGCCGTCGGTGCTCCTGAGTACCGCCAACACGCCGCCGGCCCACAGCGTTCCCGGCGTCCGCTACCTGCACCTCGACGTCGGCGACCGCCGGCGCACCGAGGAGTGCCTGCGGGCCCTCCGGCCGGACGTGGTGTTCCACCTGGCCGCCCAGCGTGACCCCGGGCGGGCCGAGGAGGAGGCCGCCCTGACCGTGTACTCGAACGTGCTGGGCACGCGCAACGTCGCCGAGGCGGCCGAGCGCGCCGAGGTCCCCGACCTGGTCTACGCCTCCACCGGCAAGGCGCTACGACCGTGGACCAACGACGTCTACGCCGAGTCGAAGCGGATGGGCGAGTACGTCCTGAGCCGGGTGGCCGCGCGCGGTCGCATGCGCTGCACCGGGGTGCGCTTCACACACGTGGTGGACAACTCGATCGTGTTGAACCGGTTCCGTAGCGCCTGTCACCTCGGACGGCCGCTGCGGCTGCACTCCGCCGAGACCGTGTTCTACGTCCAGTCGGCCAAGGAGTCGGCCCAGCTGATGCTTGTCGCCCTCGCCGAGTCGACGCACCAGCCCAACCGGGAGATGCGGATGTTCATGATCCGCGACCTCGGATGGCCGGTGAGCCTGCTCGACCTGGCTCTCGGCATCATCGAGGAGTCGGGCAGCGACTCACCGCTGTACGTTGCCGGTTACGACCCCGGCTACGAGCAGGCGCCCTACCCGGGCCTCTACGATCCGGCGCTCGCGGGCGACGTCAGTCCACTGATCAACGCGATCGAGGCCCACGAGGCCAGGGAGAGCCTCTCGCCGGCCGTCGACATGATCCCGGTACGCGCCGCCAACAGCCCGGCCTTCGACGCCTTCCTCGCCGAGGCGGAACGCGGTTGCGCCACGAACGACGATCAGGCGGTGCGCGAGGTCTTCCAGTCGGCGGCGTGGGCGCTGCTCGAGGCGACCGTGCAGACGGTCTCCCCGGCGATCCTGCACCGCATCACCGGACTGACCGCAGCCCACCGGCCGGTGATGGGCCCCAACCACCTCCGGATGGACGACATGTTCCGTCGGTTCGCGGGATTGGCCCAGCCGGTGTCCTTCTCGTGATCGTCGATACGCGACAGCCGTCCCGTACCGGAGCACCCGTTCTGCTCTACGCCGCCCAGGCGGTGGCCGCCGTCGGCATGGCGGCGGGCGGCTCGGCCGGTGGCTTGCTGGCCACCGACCTCACCGGCTCGGCCGCCGCGGCCGTGCTCCCGCTGGGCGCGATCGCCGTGGGGGCCACGGTGGCGGTCCTGCCGGTCGGCGCGACCATGCGCTGGCGCAGCCGAAAGGCCGGGCTCCTGCTCGGGCTGGTGGGGGCGGTCGCCGGTGCGGTCGCCGTGGTGGCGGGTGCCCGACTGGCCGACCTGTCCCTCGTCCTGGCCGGCAATGCGCTGCTCGGCGCTGGCAACACTGCTGTCATGTTCGGCCGCTACGCGGCGGCCGACTTCGTCCCGGCCGAGGCGCGGACCCGCGCGGTGGGCGCGGCGCTGACCGCGGCATCGGTCGGTGCGGTACTCGGACCGAACCTGCTCGGGCCCGCCGGTGGCCTCGCCGTGGCGGCCGGGCTGCCCGCCGCGGCGGGCCTCTACCTGCTGGCCGTGCCCGCCTTCGGCATCGCCGCCCTGCTCGTAGCCCGAATGCCGGCGCCTGCGGCGCTGCCGGTGGCAGCCCGATCCGATCCGACCCCCACAGCCCGGATCGGGCTGCCACCCCTGCCGGTGCTGGTGCTCGGTGGCGCGAACGCGACGATGGTGACGACGATGGCGGTGGTCCCCCCGGCCATGCACCACCACGGGTGGGGCCTGGGGATGGTGGGCGCGGTGGTCAGCGCGCACGTGGCGGCGATGTTCGGCTTCTCCTCGGTAACCGCCCGGCTCTGCGACACCTTCGGGGCGGTCACGGTGGCCGCGGCGGGCGCGATGCTGTCCGCTGTCGGCGCGCTCGGCGCCGGCCTGACCGCTGGCCGGCCGCACAGCGGCGCGGCGGCAGCCGGGTTCCTGCTCGTGCTGGGGTTGGCGTGGAACGTACAGCTGGTCAGCGGCACCGCGCTGCTGCTGGCCCGCACCCGCGAGTCCGCCCGGCGGCGGGCCGAGGACCTCGGCGAGATCATCATGGGTACGGCCGCTGCGGCCGGCACGCTGCTCGCCGCGCCGCTGCTCGGCGTCGCCGGCCTGACCGGCGTGGCGGTCGCCGCATTCGCCCTCAACGCCGGCACGGCCCTGGTCCTGAACCGCTCCCGAGGTGGCCTGCCGTGACCATCGAGACGGTGCTGTTCGACTTCTCGGGCACGCTGTTCGACCCGGCGCGGGTCGTCGACGGCCCAGCTTTCGCCGCCTGCGCGAAGCGACGGGGCAGGGAACTCGCGGAATCGCGGGCACACACCCTGGGGCACCGGATCCTCGAGTACGGCGAGAGCCCGGCCGGCCTGCGGGAGCGCGTGCGGTGCGACCTGTCCGCGGCCGAGCACCGGGCCGGCTGGGTGGCGACCGCCGTCCTCGTGCCGGGCGTCGACCCGGTCCTGGCCGAGGCGTTCCACGACTGCATCACCGACCCCGCGCGCTGGCGCCCCTATCAGGACACGGGACCGGTGCTGCGGGCGCTGCGCGACGACGGCGTACGGGTCGGTGTGGTCTCCAACTGCGGCTGGGATCTGCGGGGGTCGTTCGAACGGGCCGGGCTCGCCGACCTCGTCGACGCCTACGCGCTGTCCTTCGAGCACGGCTGCGCCAAACCGGGCCCCGAACTCTTCCGCGTCGCCCTCGACGCGTTGGCCGCCGATCCTGCCCGGACGGTCATGGTCGGCGACGATGCCCGCACCGATTCGGGCGCACTGTCGGTTGGTATAGCCGTACGCCTGCTGCCCGCCGCCCCATCGCACCCGGCGCCCCGTGGCCTGGGCCGGGTGCTGTCGGCCGCGACTCTCCTGAGGGAATGATCATTCATGTCGCACGCACTCGTCATCGCCTGCAACCGGGGTCCGGTCGACTTCCGTACCGACCCGAGCGGGACGATCAGCTACCGCCGGGGCGAGGGCGGGCTGATCGCCGTGCTCACGCCGGTGCTCGCCGATGGCGAGGGCGTCTGGATCGCCGGTGCGCGCACCGACGGCGACCGGATCGTCGCCCGCCGCGCGACGTCGTCCGGTGAGCCCACCGCTGTCGACCTGCCGGACGGGGTCGTGGCCGTCCGCTATCTCGACCTCGACCCCCGGGCCTACGCCGCCTACTACGGGACGATCGGGACCGAGACTCTCTGGTTCCTGCACCACCACCTGCCGATCCCGGCGTCCGGTCCCGCGTTCGAGGCTGCCTGGCGGGACTACGAGCGGGTCAACGACGAGTTCGCCGCCGCCTGCGCCGATGCCGCCGCCCCGGGCGCGACCGTGCTCCTGCAGGACTACCACCTGGCGCTGGCACCGTCGCAGGTGCGGCGGCGGCGTCCGGACGTGCGGACCGCCCACTTCACCATGTGCCCGTGGGCCGATCCCGCCCACTTCCGGCAACTGCCGGAGCACACAGCCCGGTCGCTGATCCACGGCATGCTCGGCGCCGACCTGCTCGCCTTCCTGACGCCGCGTTGGGCACAGGCGTTCCTGGCCTCCTGCGCGGACCTCGGGTACGCCGTCGACCCGGCGCGGCGTGAGGTGCGACTTCCCGGGCGTACGGTGTCGGTGCGCGTCTATCCGGTCGGGGTCGACGTTCCCATGCTGCGGGAACGCGCTGCCGCCGGTCCGGCCCGCGTCGAGGGGGAACGGCTCGACGAGGTGGTCGCCGGGCGGACGCTGGTGGCCCGGGTCGAGCGGATGGAACCGGCGAAGAACGCCGTGCGTGGCATCGAGGCGTTCGGGGAGCTGCTGCGTGCCCGCCCGGAGCTGGTGGATCGGGTTGTCCACTACGTACTGGCGTACGAGTCACGCAGCTCGCTTCCGGCCTATCGGGAGTACGCCGCGGCCGTTGCCACGGCCGTGAGCGCGGTCAACGCGCGCCATCCCACCGCCGCCCGTCCGCCGGTCGTCCTCGACACGCGCAACAACCTCGACCGTGGGCTGGCGGTGCTGACCCGCGCCGACGTCCTCGTGGTCAACTCGTGGCGTGACGGGATGAACCTCGTCGCGAAGGAAGGTGCCGCGGTGAACGCGCGTGACGGCGTTCTGATCCTGTCCCGGGACGCGGGTGCCGCCGACCAGCTGTCGCCGTACGCCCTGACCGTCGACCCCGGCGATGTCGGGCAACTGACCCGGGCGCTCGCCGCCGCGCTCGACCTCCCGGCGTCGCGTCGCCGGGAGTGGCTGCACGGCCTGCGTCAGGCCTCGGGTGCGATGGCGCCCCGGGGATGGCTCGAGGCTGTGCTCACCGACATGGCCGCGCTGCCCGATCATCTGGACACCAGTGTCGGGTCCCACGCCGGCTCGTCGTCGGCCTGACGCATCCGACAGCGCAACGGCACCGGACGCCGCGGTGTCTGCCCTCTCAGGCCGCCACGTTAACCGCGTGACGGACGAGCTGGTCGTCGCTCGTCGCCGCCAGCATGGCGGCGGCCAGGTCCGCGCGGCGCAGTGTCCAGGCGCGGGGCAGCGGGGCGTCGACGGCGCTGCGCCAGGTGCCGGTGGCCGGGCCGTCGCGCAGGTACGGAGGGCGGAAAACCGTCCAGTCGCTGTCGCTGGCGGCCAGGACGGCCTCCATCCGGCGCATGTCCTCGTACGCGCCGCCGAAGAACCGGTGCAGGAGCGGATGCACCAGCCGGCGCTGCAGCGCGTCCTGCTCGGCGACCGGGGCGATCGGCAGGGCCGTGATGGCCACGAGCCGTCGGATGTCGAGGTCCCGCATCGCCGCCAGGACCGCGCTGCCTCCCGCCGAGTACACCCGCGTGGGTCTGCCGGCCTCGGCGGAGCCCAGCGCGGAGAGCACCGCGTCCGCCCCGTCGAGCGCCGGCGGCAGCGATCCCGGGTCGAGCACGTCCGCGACAACTACCCGTAGTCGCGGGTGGTCTGGGCCGGGCCAGCCCCGCCGGACGACCGCGGTCACCGCGTGACCGCCGGCCAGCGCCTGTCCGACCAGCAGGGTTCCGGTCCCTCCGGTCGCACCGAGAACGGTCAGTCGCATGTGTCAGCTCCTGGGTGGGGGGGTGGGCGCAGCGGCGCGGGCAAGGTCCGGGTACCACTGGGTCGCCCTGGCGAGGTCGTTCGGGAAGGCGGCGCCGGGGCGGCAGCCGGTGGCAGCCCACACCCGGTCCGAGTCGTACCAGTGGTCCATGGAGATCAGGTCGAGGTGCCGCCGGCGCAGGCCGGGCGGGAGTGTCAGGTCGGCGAGCGCGGTCGCCCGCACGTCACCGGTCGGGAGCCGGACTCCGAGGTGCCGGGCCAGCGCCTCGCCGGCGGCGTGGACGGTGACCGGGTCGGGATGGTTGGCGTGGTAGACCGTTCCGGGCGGGCCCGGTGTGACGACCAGCGCGACGACCAGGCGCGCCAGGTCGTGGACCCCGATCATCGACAACCGGGGTCGGCCGCCGTCCATCCAGCCGGGCAGCCAGCCCAGCAGGGCCGCGAGCGTGGGTACGACCCATCGGTCGCCCGAACCGTAGACGAGGTGGGGGCGCAGGACGTTTCCCCCGCGGGCGAGAACCTCCGTCTCGGCGGCGGCCCGGCTGGCGCTGGTCGGGGAGACCGGGGCCGGGTCACGGACTCCCTCGGTCAGGCCGCGGTGCGGTCCGGCGCCGTAGACGGCCGCCGTGCTGATGTAGATCACGTGTCGGACGTCGGCCCGTGCCGCCTCGGCCAGGAGGTGGCACGTGCCGAGGTGGTTGACCTCCCGGCAGCGTCGCGCATCGGCGCCGACGTGGGAGGCGGCGTGGACGATCACGTCGATGTCGTCGCAGCTCCCGCGCAGTGAGGCGGGGTCGGTCAGGTCGCCGCGGAAGGGCCGAGCCGGGCCGGCGAGCCCGGTCGGGGCGTCGCCGCGCATCAGTCGACGGACGGCCGGCAGGCCGGCTCGGATGAGGCTGTGGTGTACTGCCGAGCCGATGAATCCGGTCGCGCCGGTGAGGAGTACACGGCTGTTCCTGCCGTTCACCATGCTGTTTCCGGTCGATTAAGTCTTGCGGGCAAGACACCTGTCCGAGAAAATACCGAACGACCGGTTTTTTTGGAGGAGGCGTACACATGGCGAGGCAGGCGCGTGCCGAAATGACCAGGTCCACCATTATCAGGGCTGCGGCGGACCTCTTCGACCGTTACGGATACGGTGCCACCAGCCTCGGCGACATCATCGCCCACGCGGGGGTGACCAAGGGGTCGCTCTACTTCCACTTCTCGTCCAAAGAGGACCTGGCGCACGCGGTGGTGCAGGAGCAGCACGCCATCTGGACGGAACACTCCCGGTCCTTCGTCGATGGTGATCCGGCCCTGGAGTCGCTGATCCGGATGTCCTTCAGCCTCTCCACCCAGCTCGTCGAACATCCACTGGTACGCGGCGGGATTCGGCTCACCCTGGAGCACGGCACCTTCCAGCGTCCACTGCCCGACCCGTACCTCGACTGGATACTGATCGTCACCGGTCTGCTGGAACGTGCGACGGCCGAGCGCGACGTGCGTACCAGCGTCGAACTGGACCGGTTCGCCAAGTTCATCGTCAGCTCCTTCACGGGTCTCCAACTGGTCGCGCAGGTCCTCAACGAGCGGCGCAACCTTCCGGACCGCATGGTGGATCTCTGGCAGATCGTCCTGCCCGGCCTGGTGCTGTCCAAGCGGCTGCACTACTACCTGAACTATGTGGTCGCCGTCCGCAAGGAACTCACCGACGGCTGAACCGGTCAGCGGGAGAGGGCCACTTCACCGCGGACAGCAACGGCGCCGTCCTGCACGAAGTGGAGGTTGACGAGCTGCCGGTCAGGTGCGGTGGTCACCGAGTGCACCACCAGATCACACTCCCGGTCCAGCTCCAGGAAGGCGGGGAAGGTCGCGTCCGCACCGACCACCAGGGCGTCGGGTCGACCGACGGCCGCGAGGGCGGCCTGCCGCATCGCCTCCAACGCCAGCATGCCGGGGACGTGGTCCAGGGGATGATCGAAGAGGACTGGATGGTCCAGGGCGACCCGGAGCTGGCGGATGCCCTCCGGGCCCGGCGGGCCGACCACCACGTCGGCGGGGAGTTGACGTCCGACCGAGGCGGGGTCGGCCGGGGCCACCAGCGGCGGGGCACCAACCGCTCTGGCCGCGCCGCCCCAGCGCAACCGCTCGTACGTCGACGGGGAGATGCAACGCAGCCACCCGCTGCCCTCGCCGACCATGTCGTCGTCGTGTCGCAGCGTGACGTCGATCCGCATTCCGCCGATCGTGCACGCCCGGCGGATGACCCCGCCGACCTCGACAGTGACGACCAGATCGAACGGCTCGTCCGACGCGTGCAGCTGATCCGGTGCGCAGTCGAAGGCCAGTCGCTGCATGAGGAAGGCGCAACTCTGCGGTACCTCGAAGCCGACGTGCGCCAGCAGGATCCCGACCTGACGGATCGTCTCGGCGGCCAGCAGCGGGTCGAACCGGCCGCCGCGGACGCCGTAGAGCGAGTGCCCCCTCGGCCACTGCGCGGCCACGATGAACATGTCCGGGCCTGTCTGCCGCCAGTCGGTGAGCAGGACCTCGGCAACGGCTGATCGGTGTACCAATTGACGGGAAACCGTGAAGTCATAGGAAAGTTTCATCGACTCGCCACCCTGCCTTCGCGAAGCCCTGCAGCAGACGAATCAGACATGACCGGACCCCCGTCGTCGGTCGGCTGGCAGGAGAAAAAGGTACCAGATGGGCTGTTATAGATAATGTGACGATTGTCACCGTCGATGCCTACAGTTCCGTAAGGCGCGGACGCTACGCCCGTTCTGCCCGCATTTATCCACACGAATTCGACGACCTGTAACGAACTCGTCGCCTGATGGGCATGACGAAGAGTCACCATCGTTTAACGAATGCGGTTTGACGAAACGGGTCGGTCGGTTTCTTATTGAGGTAGTCGGGGTCGTCGGACCGTCGTGCGGGACGGAACGGGCAGGGCGTACCTGATCGAGGCCCGTCGATCAATGTGGTCTACGCGGCACGGACCGTCGATCCCTGACACGGTCGAGGTTCCATCGGCGCGCCGATGGGCGGCCGAGGCCACCGAGTTGCCGTTCTGAAGACGCGGGGGAGCCACATGCACGTACTTGCGGTTGAGCACGACGGTTTCGCGGCGGAGCGACTCATCGGCTGCACACGCCGCCTGGGCTATCGCGCCACGCTGGTGCACAGTGGCAGGGAGGCGCTCTCCTCGTTCGACGACAGCGACCTGATCCTGCTCGGCTTGGACCTGCCCGACATCGACGGACTCGACGTGTGCCGGCGCATCCGCGCGGCCGGCGACCTCCCGATAATCGCCTTCTCCGCCGGCAACAGCGAGGCCGACCGCGTACTCGGCCTCAAGGCCGGCGCGGACGACTGCATGGGCAAGCCGTACGGCCTGCGCGAACTGGCCGCCCGCATGGAGGCACTGCTTCGCCGAACCGGAACGGCGCGAGACGGCGGCACTCTGCAACACGGGGCACTGCGGATCGATCCGGCCCTTCGGCAGGTCGCCGTGGGTCGGCGCCCGGTCACACTGACCCGTAAGGAGTTCGACCTGCTCCACCTGCTCGCCTCCAATCCGGACCGGGTGTTCACCCGGGAAGAGTTGATGGCTCGGGTCTGGCAGGACACCGGCGCCGTTGCTCGACGGTCGTCGCGGGCCAGCCGGACGCTCGACACCCACGTCGGCACCCTGCGGCAGAAGATCGGGTCGGGTGGTTCGATCATCACGGTGCGGGGTGTGGGGTTCCGGCTCGGCTTCGACGAGTCGCACGCGCTCGCCTCCTGAGCGGCCTGCCGGCCCGGCGGGTGCCCGGTCCACGACGGAGCGAACCGCTGGGCGGGCTTCGGCCCAGGCAGCCGGGCAGGGGCGATGCGGCGATGTCGGATCCCGCCAAGCGCGGCCATCAGAGGGTCTGCCGATGCTGCTGTGGGCAGCCGTGCGTGCGGCCGCCGCCCACAGCGGTCGGTGCTACCGCCGCGACGCGCAAGTATCGTCTTCGGAGTTGAGACCGAGGCATTGCCCGTCACGTCAGCATTCCAGGACGGCGTAGACCAGGAGTCGCAACTGCGCGTTGTGGTCAGGCATGATGCTCTGCAGGCCCCTGATCGCGTCGACCCACGCCCCCTTGTGTCCGACATCGAACGTGCCGCGGTTCTTGACGATGAAGTCCATGGCGCTCGGGAACTCCCTCTTCTTGATCAAGCCGAGTGTCGTGACAATCGACGTGGTGAAGCGGTCGTCCTCCTCGACGCCCGCCAGGTCGATCATTTCGACCAGGTCGTCGGGGGTGATGCCGCTCTCGACCGGGACGTTGCTGAACTGTCCGGCGGCCTCCAGCCGGCCGATCGACGCGAGAAGCGTCGTCGGCCGGTGTTCCGGCTGGGCAAGCGTGTAGTCAAAGACGAGGTCGGAGTGGCCGGCGGCGGCGAACCGCAGAACGGGGGAGTAGACGCTGAGAGCGCTCTGGCCGGGTACCCGTTTGATCATTTGTTCGACCTGGGCCAGGTTCGCCGTCGTCTCTTCGGGAGTCCAGCCGTGCTCGCGCAGGACCTCGCGGGCTGTCGTGAGGTCTGCCGCCCAGACCAGCTCGCCCAGTGCGTTGCCGACTCGGGAGATCGCCCCGGTTGGCCGGGCCATTCTGCCGGCCGCGTCGAGGACACCGGCGGTGATTCGATCCCAGATGTCGTCGGAGGTGGTCCAGGTCTCGCCCGCGGCACCGGTCGGGCGGGAGTCGCCCAGTGTGTTCGCGGTGGCCTCGCGATCCGGTGGCAACGCCACGCTGGCTGCCCAGCGGTGGCCGGTCTGGAGGCTACGCAGGCCGGTCCCGTCCAGAGCCTTTGACAGCGTGGGGTGCACCACCGTGGCGCCGTACCTGCTCGTCACCTCGCTCAGCTCCCTGGTGAGCCTGCCCCGGGTGACCACGGTGGGCAGTATGGCCCGTTGGGCGAACTGTTCGAGTAGGTAGTTCAGCGTGCCGACGTCGGCGGGGTGCGGAGCGTGGTTGATGGTCGCGACGCCCAGCAGGATGATCGGATGCTCCGCGTCGGCCGCCTCGATCAGTTGATCAACGAGATCTCTGGGTTCACTCCGTGTGTTCGAGGAGACGACGTGCACGTGGGAATACGCGCTGACGGTGTGGGGGAGCCGCAGTGACCAGGTCGGTACGTCGAGCGGCTCGGCCTTGGTCGCCTCGATGTTCCCGACCCGCGAGCGCGGCGGCGGGCCAGTGCGTTTGGCAGCGGGGGTGCGATACCAGGTGGTGATGGCGGTTGCCGACGCGCGCAACTCGGCGTAACGCCGGGCTTGCTGTTCGGCTGCCACTCGCGCCGCCGTCATCTCCCGCTCTGCGGCGGCAGCCACCTGGCTCGCGCGCCCGAGTCCCTCCTGTGCAATTGCGGGCGTCGGGGTGTCCGGTACGCCTTGCGGGTGCTGTGCGGCATCCGTCTCGGCCTGGTAGAGGGCCTCCCTGGTGTGTGCCAGGGCTGCATTGGCGGTGCCCAGAGAATCGCGCAGGTCTCGGAAGGTCTGATCGGCGCGGAACCAGTCCTTGCGGGCGTTCGCGACGGCGTTCCACTCCTTGGCCGCCTCGGGCGGAAAGAGTTCGTCGGTGATCAAGCCGAGGGCGCGTGCCTCGGCTTCCATGAGTCGAATCCAGACGCCCCGCTCGACGAGATGGTCTCCCGGACCCCGGGGCGCTGCGCCGTTCCCCCTGAGAGCACGATGGGCCCCGCGCCAGGCGGGGCGGGTGCCCGTAGTCGTGAACTGCCACGCCACCGGAAACCGGAAGACGAACGAGCGCCGGTACATCGGCTTGACCAGGGCACGCTGCGAGGTGTCGAGCACGGCGCTCATCCCGTCGGCCTGGGTCTCTCCCCAGGCGCGTTCGTTGGGATTCGCGCCCGAGGTGAAGGCGGGCGACTGCGGGTTCCCGGAGTTCAATGCGGGTCCAGCGCTGAACGCGGTGCCATGGGCATCGGTCCGGCTGCCGCCGATCGCGACGTTGCGCCCGACACGTTGGGCGAGGTCGTACCGATGGTCGTCGCTGACGGAGACGAGCACGCCGCCACCGAGGTCCACCTGTGCCCGCACCGTGGCGTCAGCGGTCGCCCCACCGAACAGGTGGTTTTCGGAGAGTTGCGGGAGCTGGTGCCCCTCAGGTCGGGCGAACTGAGGGAAGAACGCGCGAAGCATGCCGCCGCTCAGGGAGTTCACCAATACTTCCGCCGCGACGTTGCCACCCTGGGTCAGCGGCGTTCGCCCCGTCTGATCACTCGGCGCGCCCTCCTGTGATGCGATCGACGCTGCGCCGGCCCGACGGATCCCTGGTATGTCGCCGATTTCCATGATCAGGGCATTGCGGGGCAGGTCGAGCGGCTTGCCCAGCTCCGGTGCGTCCGGCCGCAGGGCTTGCAGGGGTGCTCCCATCGCCCCGTCCGGCTGCGCGGCTGGCACGGTGAGACTCCACGGCACGCCAGCCACCAGGACGCCACCGTCGCCGGCCACCGTGTGCGTGATCGTGCCGCGCTCTTCCAGAGAGAGGATGACCTTGGTAGGGAAGGCCAGCTTCGCGGTCGGTCGGTTCACGTTGGTCGCGGTGTTGCGGAAGTTCACCGACCGCTTCGCCTCGGCATGCGTGTCGGTCGTGGTGCGGTAACCCGTGTCCGAAAAGCCCGCCGACGCGTCCGCGTGTGAGTCCCCGAGAGAGGTGCCCTCTCCGACCGACACCCCACCGCCTCGGGTACGGATGACCGACTGGACGTTCTGCGCGCCGGCCTGGCTGTTGGGGTACTCGTCGATCTCGTGACTGAAGCGTGCCTCGAGGAACCTCGGCCTGCCCAACTCCACGCCGATCCACAGCCGGGCCCTCTTGGTCCACGGCAGGTACGAGGTGCCACCCAGCAGGCGCACCGGCAGTCCGCCGGCGACCATCTGACCGAGCAGGGCGGACATGCCCAGCGTCGAGGTCGCCGACTGCAGGTGCCGTAGGTTGCTGTTGAGGTCCTCCAACTCATCGATGGGGAGCAGGTCCTTGTACCGGCCCTCGGGCTGCGCGGCGAACCACCGACGCATCTCACTCACAGCTCGTCTGGTGTCGGGCACGTTCTCGGGTGACCAGCCGATCGGGTTGGCCCGGAACTCCCGCGGAACGGTGACGCTGCCGTAGTCCGGCTTACCCCCCGGCGCGGCGGGAATGAGCCCCAACTCTTCGGCGTCGTCCTCCCGCATCACCATCCAGACGCCCTCGTGAACCTTCAGCCTGCCGGGTGTCGTCCGTCGTACGGTGACCCACCTCTTCAACGCCAGCTTTCCGGTGCGCCGCCCCTGTGCCTGAACGTTGTAGGTGACGTCGCCGGTCACTAGCACGAACCGTCCGTTGAAGACCGGGTCGACCTCGTGGACGCCGGTCATCCACGTCGCCACGTCCCTGGCGTGCAGACGCTCGTACACCGCCCAGTTGGGTCCGTAGCCGCCCGGCACGGAGGTGTGATCGACCTTCGGCGTCGCGAGCACTTGGGCCGAGAGGTTGAGCCCATGCCCCGTCGACCTGCCGACGACCTGGCTGACCCGTGCCTCCCCCTGGCGGTCGATGTCCAGTTCCATCTCGTCGCTGAACAGTCCGCTTGCTGCTCGCAGGTTGCTGACATGCGCGTGGATCGACAGAGCCCCGACGCGGTCCTGCACCGGCCGCTTCGCCACCAACGGTGCGAGCCGCCACCCGGTGGTCGCCATCCGCAGGAAGTTGGCGTTGATCGCGTCCGGGGTCAGGCCGTTTTGTACGATCTCGTGGACCGCCGTACCGGGCTGGGTGTACAGCCACGAATGCTGCTGTGCGTTGGCAAGCTGGCCGGTCACCTTGTCGTGGAGATCCTGCGCGCCCGTCACTCCGACCACGACGTGCACCCGTTCCCGCCAGTCACGACTGTCCATGGCTGTCCCCCGCCGGCCGGCGTCCGGGCGAGTCGGTGCCGGCACCGGCCCCTGCACGGCCGAGGTCAGGGCGTCCGGTACGCGGATGGTGAGCGTTCCGGTCGCGGGATGCTCGGTATCGGTCAGCACAGGTCGCCAGTCCGACCTCTGCACGAAGGGCTCCGCCGCCAGCACGCCGAGCGTCAGCACCCGCCACGCGTTGCGCGGTCGGGTGAAGCTGACCTCGGACAGGTCGTACTCGACGTCGTACGCGAAGGAGTCAGACCCTTCTGGTGCGATCACCTGGTCTTCACCGAAGACGGCTTGACCGAACCCGGTAGTCGACGTCCATTGCCAGAACCTGCGCCACGTCGTGCTGATGGCGACACCCAGCCCTGTCTTGGCCTGCGCCCGTCCGTTCGTGGTCCCACCCGCCGAGGCCCCCCGGACCACGCGCCGAACGGAATCGATACGGTCGCTCAGGCTACTGAAGACGCGCATGCCGACACCCTCTTCGGATCCGACGTACCGGCGTCCGGTGAGTCTCGCGCTGAGCTTGAGCGTCACGTACCTCTTGCGGAAGGTGTGGTATTCGGCCAGCCGGAGCCGCTGCCCGGTGCTGATCAACGTGTCCGTGGCGCCGGTCATCGCACCCACCGAGAGGAATCGACTGAGTTGGATGGTGTTGCGCAGCACGACGGTGTACGCGTCTCGCCGACCCACCCAGCGAGGCTGTTGTGGGTCGAGTTCCCGCCAGGGGGCGACGAGATCCGGATACCGCTTGCTCAACGACTCGATCGCGCGATGCCGTAACTCCGTGACGCCGGTCAGGGACCTCACGTTGTGCAGACCGAGTGTCCCCGGCTGATCCACCGCGAGGTACGGCGGTGCCGTCGGCTCAACTTTGGCCGGGGCCGGGGCCGGGGCCGATCCGGGAGGATCACCGAGTCGCTTCGCCTCCTCCTCGGACAACCGGAGCACGACCCGGCTCTGCACCGTCGTCGACCGACCACCAGTACGCTCCAGCGTGAAGTCGACGGCGACTTCGTACGTGGCGTTGCGGCCCCACGACACGGCCAGCCGCTTGCGGCTCGCCGTGCCGCCCGACAGGGCCGTCTCCCGCCAACTCCACGAGGCTGAACCGGTGAGGCCAGCCTGAATACGGGCCTTCACCACCCGAGTGGCCACGCTGCTCGACGCGCCGCCGATTCCCGACACCTGCACGCCGCTCGTCGCCGACATACCCATCTCGGCACGCACGCCGGCCGCTCGGCCCGCTCGGATCTCCTGCCCGTCCGTGGTGACCAGCAACGTCGCCCGACCCAGCCGGGCACTGACCCGGATGGCGCCAAGCGGCGCGGCGTTGCCCCCGCTCGTGACCTCCTGCAGCACGCCGACGCCGTCCACCGCATCGCTGAAACTTCCGGTGAGCCCACGCGTGCTGAAGGTCTGCCGCAACACGCTGTAGGCCGGCGAGCCAATCGTCGCTTCCGGGAAGAGGCGTAACGCGGCCTCGAAGACCCCGCCGGCCGAGCTGCCCTGTTCGACGGTATAGGCGTCGTCCGGCACCCGACCGTCGATCTCGATGTGCTTCGGCACCGTCAGCTCGGTCGGCTTGGTGACCAGATCGGGCACCCGAGCCTGCAGGCCACCTTGTACCGAGAAGCGCGCCTCACGTACCAGAGTGCGCTTCTGCGCCCGCTGTTGGTAGGCGTTGACCGTGAAGTCCACGCCGTCGACGTGCACGTGCGAGACACCACGTCCCGCGACGGAGGCAGGAAAGGAAATCCGTGTCTCCCGCTGATCGACACTGGACGAGCCGAATCCGTAGGCGTACGTCCGTTCGTTCCCGATGACCTCGAGACCTACCTGCCCGAAGCCGGCACCCGGGGCAGGCGCCGAGCCGAGCGGAACCGAGACCGCGATGCGGCGTGCGTCGCCTGTCGACTTGTCTGCTCTGAGGTCGGCTGTCCGCAGGGTCTGGTTCTCCACTCGATACGCGGCTCCGTCCGCATCCCGGAATCGGTCCCAGTTGCCACGGGGACGCGCCCGAATGATGATCTCGCTCGGGGTTCCGTCCGGCCCATGGACGATGAACGGCCGACCGTCGCCGAGGAACGACGCCGGCTCCTCCGCGAGCGCGGTCGTGATCTCATCCCACGTGGCTTGCGGAACGTCGAAGGGCGGCGCGGGCTGCGAGGGCCGCGGTCCGCCGGGCCGCACCGCGTCGCGGTGCTCGTCGCCCACCGCCGACATGGATCGGCGTATCCCTTGCAGCACCTCGGCATGTCCGCGTAGGACGATGTCGCTGTGCCCGAGGCCGAGCTGTGGGTCGAAGAAGTAGGACGGTAGCCGTGCGCCGTCCGCCCAGCGCACGTCCGGTTCCGGCGTGGACGGCGTGGTCTCGACGAGCCTGACCGGTCGACGCTGCTCGAGTTCATTGAGCGAGTACACCGGCCGCCGCTCCTCGGCAGGCGCGGGGGTGATGACCTCCGGATCGGACGAGACGCTCGCGCTGGTCGCTGTGAGGGGCTGCACCTCAAGGTCTGCGGTGTCGTCGAGCTCGTTCAACCCGACGCCGTGCCCGACTCCCCAACCCCACACCTCGGCAGGGGCCGACTGTGCGGCTGGTGTCAGCCGTACGCCGATCTCTTCGAGGACCGGTTCGAGATCACGACCGAGCGCGGTGAAACCACCGTCGGGCGTGTACCTGTTCCAGGTATCCGAGGCCGTACGCACCAGGACCGGACCGGGGGGCGCGCTCATGACCAGGCCCGCCGTCACACTTCCCGACGGCTGCCGGGCGAAGGTGCCCCACGCGCCGATCACCGTACGGTTCAGGCGCTGCGCCACCACGCTGGCGTACGGCCCGGCCTCGGCGAACAGCAGCACCACCGGGGCATCCGCCGCCAGCATGGCGAAGCCCGGTTGGTTGGTGACCCAGTCGGCCAGCCCTTCCGCCGTCACGTCGTGCCCCGCGACCTCCACCCCGCCCTCGAGCCGGTTCCGCCCCGTCACGACGAACGCGTCGCGACTCGTCCTCGGCAGGTACCGTGCCGTAGCAGTGACTGGTAGATCGTCGGCCTGGACGACCGACAGCGTTCCGCCGCGTACGTCGTCGTTCCCGGCCCCGTCGTCGCGGCGGGCCGGCAACCATGCCTGCGCCCGGTGCGCCTTGTCCCTGGCCGCCGGTTCGGCCGGGGTCACCGTCACGGTCACCGGGGTCAGGCTGAGTGTGGTGGAGACGCGGGGAAGGGTCGCGGCCTGGGCGCCTGTCGGTGTGTCGCGCAGCAGTGCGACGCCGTCGGGTGTCTGGATGGCCAGGAGATCATCGACCACGTCGCTTCCGGCCGTGGTCGTACGTACCCGCAGGGCCTGGCCGGTCGCCAGGTCGGCCAGCTCAGTCCAGAGTCCGAGGATCCCGTTCCGGAGGGCGCGCTCGTCGTCGAGCGCGGTGGTGGTGAGCGTGAGGCCGGAGAAGCGGGCCTCGACTATCGGCCGGGGTAAACCCAGCTCGACCCGCTCGTTGACCCACCGTAGGTGGACGGGCGTTGTGTCGCCGACGACTCGGGCCAGGTCGGGGTCGCGCCCCTCGGCGCTGTGCTCGGCGACGAGGTGCTTTTCGGGCAGTACGAGAAGGTGGGCCGCCTCAGCCCGGTGAGCCGGACGCCCCTGGTGGTCGATCGGTAGGACCCGATCGTCGTCCAGGTCGGCGAAGGTGTCGCCCGGTACGCAAACCGGCAGTCGCAGCGCGTTGGCGCGGGCAACCGCTCCTGGTAGGTCGAGCTGGGCGGTGACCGACGCCGGTGGGCGGTCCGCCATCCGCGCGATGACGCCGAGTGGCTGTTTCAGTAGAGCGTTCCTGGCCAGGGTGGACTCGGCGATCCGGGTGGCGGAATGGACCAGAAGCAGGCCGGGCACCGGCTCGGCGAGATGCACCTCAGCCGGTGCCGGGGCACGCTCCGGGTGCACGTACACGCCGGAGCGCACCCAGGTGATGAGGAACTCGGGACAGTCCTGGGTCAAGACGTCCGTCACCTACCGCTCCCGCTCGGGAACCATCGCGCCGCTACGCCCGGTCCGGCCCGCCTGCTTCCCGTGCAGGCCGCCGGTGAGGGCGAGAGGGTCGAGCCGATGAGGGCTGGCGCGGGTTGAGGTGGAACGACATCCGACACGGACCTACGATCTGAACCATTCGCGCGCGTGTCAGTGGTTTTGACGGCTCTCGCACGCGAAGCCCGGCATTCGGTACGCCGTTTTGACGCCCGGCTGGCCGGCTCTGGGTACCAGGTGGAGACCGGAGCTGCCGTGGACGGCCATGGTGTGCGGCCATCCACGGCAGTGCCCTCGACGTGCCCCCGGGGGCTCAGCGGTTCGTCAGTATCCGGTGCCAGCGGACGGCTGAACCCGCTCGAACCGCACCTTGCTCAGCCATCCCGGGAGGTCACTGAGCACGTACAGTTCGCCGTTCACATCGGCGCCGAACGCCGTCGGCTGAGTGGGGAAGGTGCCGATCTCGGCGGTCTCGTAGCTACCCGAGGACGTGGGGCGTACGGCGAACGCGCGGGTCGAGCAGTAGTCGCTCGCGATGTAGGTTCCCCGCGCCTCCGGGGTGACGGACCCCCGGTACACCAGGCCACCGATGATGGAGCAGTTCTCGGTCAGGTAGTGCTCGTACTCGGCGACCGGATCGGTGAGTCGCACGCCCGGCCGGCACTGCGTCTGGTCGAAGACCGGCGTGCCCTCCTTGCAGGACCAGCCCAGGTTCGCGCCACGCTGCGACGGGCGGATGTGGTTGATCTCCTCGATCAGGCCCTGGCCGACGTCGCCGATCCACAGCGAGTTGTCGACCGGGTCGATGGAGAACTTCCACGGGTTGCGCAGCCCGTAGACCCAGATCTCCGGCCGTGCGCCCGCCGTGCGGACGAACGGGTTGTCGACGGGTACGCAGTAGGGCTTGCTTCCGCAGCTGCGGTTGACGTCGATGCGCACGATCTTGCCGAGCAGGGTGCCGAGGTTCTGCCCGCTCTTGAACGGGTCGTTCGCGTTGCCGCCGTCGCCGGTCGACCAGTAGAGGTAGCCGTCGCGGCCGAAGGCGACCTGTCCGCCGTTGTGGTTACCGAACTCGGCGTGCTCCTGCGTGAGCAGCACCTGGAGCCGGTTGGGAGCGCCAAGGGGCACTCGCGCCAGGGTCAACGTGCCGGCCGGCAGGCTCGTGTAGGCCACGTAGAGCATCCCGGTGCGGGCGAAGTTCGGCGCGGGCGTGATGCCGAGAAGCCCACGCTCGTTGTCGGACGTGTCGATCCGGGCAGTCAGGTCGAGCACCGGCTCCGCCGCCAGACCGGTGTCGGGGTGGTAGGAGCGCACGGTGCCGTTCTTCTCCGCGATCAGCATCCGACCGTCCGGCAGTCCGGTGATCGCGATCGGCCGTTGCAGACCGAACGCCACCCGTTCGGAGACCACGGTCAGCTCGGTGAGTGGCGCCGCGCGGGTGTGGGATGTGCCGGCTGCCGCGGTGCCGGCCACTGATGCCGGTGGCAACAGAAGTGCGGACAGGGCCAGGGTGAGCAGACCGGCCAACATGGTGGCCGGGCGATAACGCCGTCGTCGCATGTTCAGCTCCTCGAGCAGGTGGGTGGAGGTGTGGTGTGGTGTGGGAGCGTTTCCACACTACATTGAGACGAGTCGATGCTAAACCCGTCGAACGCCCGTCGCGCCGCGTCGACGCCACCGGTTGCCGGTCGCGCAGATCGAACCAATTCGATATAGCATCGCACTAGGGCAGTGGCACTCCGCAGGGGCGTACGGCGCGGAGTGCTCGCCATCCATCGGGCGGACCGGGCAGCCCGCGGTGGCCACCGATTCGGGCACGGCTGGATTCGCGCCGGCTCGACGTCACCTGCGGCGTGCTGGCCCAACGGCGAGCGCGACGCACCGGTCGTCGGCCGTGCGGTGATCGTCTGTTCCGTGCCTCGCATCGGCAATGAACCAGCCAGAGCACCGAGGAGAACGCGCAGATGAACGACGTACCCGCTCGACCGAAACGCCGAACCAGGGGCGCCGCCAGGCTGCTCCTGGGTGGGGCCTGCGCCCTGGCGATCACCCTGTCCTCGATGGCCGGGGCGACCTTCGCCCGCGCCGATCTCCCCGGAGCGCCCGGGACCACCCTGAAGGCCGCCGCCGAGCGCAGCGGCCGGTACTTCGGCGCCGCGATGGGGGCGGACCGCCTCAACGACTCGGGCTTCCTGACCATCGCGAGCCGCGAGTTCGACATGATGACGGCCGTCAACGAGATGAAGCCCGACGCGACCGAACCCAACCCCGGTCAGTTCGACTTCCAACGCGGTGACGCGATCTACAACTGGGCCACCCAGCGCGGCATGCGCTTCCGTGGTCACACCCTGGCCTGGCACGCCCAGCAGCCGAGGTTCTGGGGGAGCCTCAGCGGCAGCGCCCTACGGTCCGCGATGATCAGCCACATCAACGGCGTCATGGCGCACTACAAGGGCAAATTCGCCTACTGGGACGTCGTGAACGAGGCCTTCGCCGAGAACGGCAACCGGCGGTCGTCGAACCTGCAGTCCACCGGGAACGATTGGATCGAGGTGGCGTTCCGGACCGCGCGCGCCGCCGACCCGAGCGTGAAGCTCTGCTACAACGACTACAACATCGAGAACTGGACGTACGCCAAGACGCAGGGCGTCTACAACATGATCCGGGACTTCAAGTCCCGGGGCGTTCCGGTCGACTGCGTCGGCCTCCAGACCCACTTCACCGGTGGCAGTTCGCTGCCGGGCAACTTCCAGCAGACGCTGTCCAGCTTCGCTGCCCTCGGGGTCGACGTGGCGTTGACCGAGGCCGACGTCACCAACGCCTCGACCAGCCAGTACCAGGGCCTGACCCAGGCCTGCATGAACGTCCCCCGCTGCGTCGGCATCACGACGTGGGGCATCCGGGACAGCGACTCCTGGCGCGGTAGCGAGAGCCCGCTGCTCTTCGACCGCAACAGCAACCCCAAAACGGCGTACACCGCCGTTCTGAACGCTCTCAACGCCGCCTCCACCACCGTGCCGGGCACGCCGCCGACCACGGCCCCACCGACGACGGCGCCACCCACGACCGCTCCACCCACGACCGCTCCGCCGACCACCGCTCCGCCGACCACGCCGCCACCGGGTGCCTGCACCGCGACGTACCGCATGGTCAACAGCTGGAACGGTGGCTTCCAGGGAGAGGTCACCGTGGCCAACAACGGTTCCGCCACCCTCAGCGGCTGGACCGTACGGCTGACGCTCGCCGGTGGGCAGACCATCGCCAACGTCTGGAACGGCGTCAACACCGGTACCAGCGGAACGGTCAGCGTCCGCAACGCCGACTACAACGGCTCTCTCGGCGCGAACGCCTCGACCACCTTCGGCTTCCTGGTCAACGGCAGCAGCAGCACCGCGCCCAGCGGTCTCTCCTGCACCAGTCCCTGACCGGCGACACGTACCGGCCCTGTCCGTCAGGGCGCTGACCGGGCCCGGAGTCACCGGCTCCGGGCCCGGGTGCCGTCGTGTTCGGACCGGTCCGCGACCGGAGTAGCCGCCTTCGCGTACCGCACCTCGTCGAATGGAGTACGACCATGCGCAGATTTCTCGCGGTGTTCAGCGCCGCCCTGATTCTCGGCACCTCAGTCGGCAGCGCTCCCGCCGGGGCGTCGGGTGCCTCCCGGCCATCGTGCCCCCGTGGCCTGCTCTTCTGTGAGGACTTCGAGCGACTGCCCGCCGGCGGGGCCAGCACGGTGAACTGGGGCGTCGACACCCGCCACGGCACGCTCACCGTCGAACGCGCCCGGCGCGGCAACCAGGTGCTGCACGTCCACACGGTCGACAACGGACGCGCCTTCCTGCGCGTCGACGACGTCGCCGCGCCCGGCAATCGCTTCTACGGCCGGATGCGCCTGCGGGTTGACGCGTTCCCCACCGCCCCGGACTGGGCGCACTTCACGCTTGTGGAAGCGACCGGCGCAGGCAGCACGGAGGTCGTTCGACCAATCGGTGGCCAGTACGCGCCCACCGTCCCCGGAACGTTCTGGGGCATCGGCGCCGACGGCGGTCCCACCGGCGACTGGACCACCTGGCGGGAATCCGCCCCGGTCGTCGAGGACACCTGGCAGTGCGTCGAGTGGAAGATCGACGCGGCGGACAACCACGTCGCCGTGTGGATCGACGGCGTGGCGAACCCGGAGCTGACCGCCTCCACGAACGACCACGGCGGCAACGACGTTCCCTTCGTCCTGCCGACGGTCGACACGGTGAAGATCGGCTGGCAGCTCTATCAGGGCGGGACGACGCCGGGCGAGTTCGACCTCTGGATCGACGACATCGCCCTCTCGACCAAGCGGCTCGGCTGCTGAACCGACGCCCGGTGGATGCGCGGGGGCGCCCGACGGGGCATCGCCGCCATCCAGGCCGGTGGGGGCGGGCGTAGCGCCCGCCCGCACCGGCCGGGGCGTCACACCAGTCGGCGGCGTACCCACCAGAGCGTCAGCATAGACAGTGGAGCGGCCCGGTCATCGACGTCTCGCCCGCCGCCACCGCAGCCCGACACCCGCGACGACCAGAACGGCCGCTGCGGCGCCGCCGGCGAGGACGCCCGCGCTCGTGCCGCGCTCGCGCGGCGCGGACGCCTCGTCGATCGTCGTGCTGACGACAGGCGCGACGCTCGAGTCGGGGTCGGCCACCGTGAACGGGTACGAACCCTGGGCCGGGTGCCCGTCGGTGGAGACGACCCGATAGGCGACGGTGTACGTACCGTTGGGTAGCGCCTGGGGCACCGGCACCGAGCCCTTCGCCCCGTCGAACACCGGGGCACCCGTGGGAACTCTCCGCTTGGCGGCGTCGGTGAGCACGATGGTGGCGAACGCGGGGTCGAGCCGCTGGGCGAATTCGAGCACGATCTCGGTGGGTGCGCGGGACAGAGTCGACTCCTGGACCGGTGCCGCCGACCGCAGTGCGTTGTGCGCCCAGGCGGGGCTGGCCGGGATGAGCGTCGCCACGACGACGGCGAGCACCGCCGAGCCGAGCCGGATGACGATGGGGCGGGACGGCGATGCGGTCATGACGACACTCCGGTTGACGCGGCTCACCCGAGGACCTGCTCGCCGATCCAGCCGCCTGGTGGACAGCCGGGTGGGATGGCGAAGACGGCGGATCCGATCGGGGTGGTCCATTCGTTGAGCAGGTCCCGGTCGGCGAGTCGGCGTTGGATCGGCAGGAACTGACGGGTGATGTCGGCCTGGTACGAGGTGAAGATCAGTCCGCTGTCGGCGTGGCCGTCGGCGTTGGGGACGCCGTCGTAGTTGTAGGGCCGTCGCAGGATCTTGAGCCGGTCGTCGGTGACGTGGGCTCGGGTCATGTGGGAGAAGTCGGGGATGACGGTGAGCCCGTCGGGGCCGGTCGCCGCGAAGTCGGGTTCGTCGTGTTCGGCGCTGCCGCTGAGTGGGGCGCCGGTGTCGAGGCGCCGACCGACGGCGAGCTCGCGGTCGGCGCGGCCCAGGAGGTCCCAGGTTTCCAGGTTCATGCTGATGCGTCGGACGACGAGGGTGGTGCTGTCGCGCAGCCACGCCGGGCCGTCGGGCACGAAGACCGCCGAGTCCATCGGTGTGCCGGGGCGCGGGTTGGCGGTGCCGTCGAGTTGACCAAAGAGGTTGCGCTGGGTGTGGCCGCTCGGCTCGACGCCGGGACTGCGGCGAAAGCCCTGCTGCACCCACCGGACGGTGGCGAAGGGCCGGCTGTCCTTGAGCAGCATCCGCTGGGTGTGCGCGACGGTGATCGCGTCGTCGGCGCAGATCTGAAGGAGCAGGTCGCCGCCGGACCAGGCTGGTTGGAGCCGGTCGATGCGGAACGCGGGTAGGTCGGTGACCGAGGTCGGTCGCCGGTCGTCGGCACCGGCGGCGCGGTAGAGGCCCGGTCCGAAGCCGAACGTCACGGTGAGGCGTGCGGGAAGGAGCCCGAGTTCGGCCTCGGTGTCGGCCAGGGCCGGTTGGCCCTGGGTGAGTCGGGCGGCGTCGTCGGTGAGCAGCCGCAGCATCCGGCCCAACGCGGCTCGGTCGACGCCGGACTGCAGGGTCAGGGCCACGAACGACGCATGGGCCTGCGGTTCGGTCGACACGCCTGCTTGTCGGGGCCCGTAGAAGGGCTCGACCAGGCTTCCGACGCTCGCTACCGGCGTCGCGTCGGCCGCCTGCGGCCCACCCCGTCCGGTACAAGTCGCGGCGATGGCGGCTGCGCCCGTGAGCGCACCTCCGGCGGCCAGTGCCCCCCCGGTGAGCAGACCGCGCCTGCTCACCGGGCGGACCCGCGGGGTGTCGGTCACGATGCTGGGCTCGTGCTCATCTCCGGCGTGGCGCTCATGCCCGGCATGGGCTCGCCGTGGCCCGGGGCGTAGCTCTCCTGAGCGCCGGTGAACGGCTTGGCCACGGCGGTGAACCGCTGGGTCCTGCCGTCGGCGAAGGTGAGGGTGAAGGTCAACTCGTCGCCGGCCTGCACGGGCTTGGCGATGCTCATGAGCATCAGGTGGTCGCCGCCGGGCTCCAACGCGTGGCTGCTCTTGGCCTTGATGACGATGCCGCCCTGCTTCTGCTGCATGACCATCCTGCCGTCCTTCATGGTCATCTCGTGCAGCTCGATCGGGGAGGCCGAGGTCGCGGCGCTGGTGAGCGTGACATCAGTGTCCGCGTCGTTGACCAGGGTCCCGAAGGCCGCCGTCATCCCCTTGTCGGCGGCCTTCACCCACGGATCGCGGACCGTGACCACGCCAGCAGTGGCGCTGGCCGACACCGACGGGCTCGGCTGCGCGGCCGACGACGGGTCCGACGAGCCGCACCCGGTGGCGCCGAACGCCACGAGCGCGGCGGCGACGGCGACGGCGACGGCCGAGCGTCGCTGTGAGCCGAAAGGGCTGGTAGTGCGCATGAATTCGTCCTCCGATGGTTGCTGCTGCTCGTTGGTCGGTCGCCGCGGCACGAAAGTTCCGGGTGCGCGTTCGCCATCGCGCGGAGGGAATCTCCGGCGCGTCCTGCCGCGACTGGCCCCGGCGCAGCGTCGCCCCGCTGGCGCACGCCGTGGCCGCAGCGCAGCGTGACGTGCCATCGCACGTGGACGACCTCGCGCGATGGGATCGAAGACGACGCGCCGCCCGGGAAGAACCCGAGCGGCGCGTCTACGACATGCGGTGGACGATGCCCTAGGTACGCGTGCTCCACTGCTGGTTGGCACCGCCGTTGCAGGCCCAGAGGTGCAGCTGTGTTCCGTTGGCCGTGCCGGAACTGGCGGCGTCCAGGCAGAGCCCCGACTGCACGGAGGTGATGGTGCCGTTGGAGTTGACGTTCCACTGCTGGTTGGTCTGGCCGTTGCAGTCCCAGATGATGACGGCGGTGCCGTTGCTGCTGCCGGCCCCGCTGGCGTCCAGACACTTGTTGCCGTAGACGGTCAGCGTGCGGTTGGCGGTCCGTGTCCAGCGCTGGTTGGTGCCGCCGTGGCAGTCCCAGAGCTGCGGACGGGCACCGTTGGTCGTGCTGGAGTTGGGCACGTCGACGCACCGGCCGGACTGGCTGCCCACGATCAGCACGCTCTGCTGACTGGGTGGCGGGGTCGTCGGCGGGGGAGTCGTGGGCGGGGGAGTGGTGGGCGGCGTGCCGCCCCCGAACTGGGCGAAGAAGTTCCACACCTCCTGCTTGACCCAGCTCCGCGCGCCGCTCTCACAGCCGGCACACCCGTCCACCGGGCCCTGCTGGTGGCCGCCGTCGAACGCGGCCCAGAGCACCGGGTATCCGGACTGGCAGGAGTAGGCGGTGGTGATGTGGGTCCGGCTGCCCGCCGCCGGTTCGGGCGGGTTCTGCGCGGCGCATCCGTTGTTCCGGACGAACCGGTCGCGTAGTGCCCGCCCGTTCGCGATGTTGTCGTTGATGCCGTGAATCCCGAGGTACGCCACGGGCTGGGTGCCGCCGCTGCATCCGCTGATCGCTCCCGGTGCCGCGATGGCCGCGACCGCGCGGAACACCGTCGGCCGGGAACACGCCAACGAGTAGCTCATCGCGCCGCCGTAGCTGAACCCGACGGAGAAGAGCTGTGTCGTGTCGACGCAGAGGGCGTTCTCGATCACACGGACCATGTCGTCGGTGAAGGTGACGTCCTCACCGTTGGCGTTGCCCCAACCGTTGTTGAGGCCCTGCGGGGCCACGAAGATCGTGGTGTTGTTCGCCTGCGAGAGCATGCCGTAGTAGGCCCACGGCGCGCCGTCGGTCCCGCCCGACGCGACCTGGCTGGCGGTGCCGCCCAGCCAGTGGAAGCCGAAGGCCAGCCGGTGGGCGTAGGTGTTGTTGTAGCTGTCGGGTAGCCGGAGGATGAAGCTGCGGCTCTTCCCGCCGCTCTGGATGGTGTGGGTTCCGCTGGTCAGTCCGGGCGCCTTACCGCAGCCGGCGGTGGTGGCCGCGGCTGCCGGAGTGACGCTCGTGACGACGTACGTTCCGACGGCAATCAGGACCAGGGCCGCCATGGCTGCCCCTATCCAGGGGACGGACAGTCTGCGAAGTGGCACAGCTGGATCTCCTTGCTCTGGTGGAAGGGTGTGCGACGACCGCGCGCTCCGTCACCGTCGGTCACTCCGTCCACCGGGCTCGCCGCCGAGAAACCCTGAAGACGTGATGTGCCCACGAGGACGGCCGGCTCGGGCCACGGGTGCCCGTCACTGGTCTCGCCGCCATGCGGGACCGAGCAGCCGTCGAATCGGCGGTGGCCACAACGTTCGCCCGAACACCACGCGACCGGCCGTCGGAGGATGCCGGAGCATCCGGTCCGAGGTCGAACCGATTCGACCCGACGCTAGATCACGTAACGAAATGTGTCAATGCCACGGCCGGCCGGTGCGATGGACAACGTCACGCACGGGTCGCGGCCGCCTATCGCGCCGGTGCCTGAAGAAGATCCCGGTCGGTGCGGCGTTCGTCCGCCGCGCCGACCGGGATCTTCGCTTGGCCAGGGCTCGCCGTGTTGCCGGGATCAGCCCGGGAGGTTCGTCGTCAACTGCGTCGTGAGGACGGTGCCGGTCTCCTTGTCGAGGACGACGGTCAACGCGTCTCCGGTCGGAGCGGCAGTTCCCTGCGGCCGGGGGAATGCCAGGCCGGTGAACTTCCCCCTCAACTTTACGATCGTAACGGTCGAGGCGTTGTCGACGGCGGTGCCGAGTTGCGCGGTGGCGGCCTTCGGGGTGCTGTCGGCCACTGTGACGGCGCTCGGCGACGGGTCACCGGCGAGTGCGGCGATCCGCTGCGCTTGCTGCAGGGCCGACGTGGCGGCCGGCGCGGCCTCGGTGGACGCGGCGGCCGTCTGCGGCAGGTTGCAGCGGGCCCGCATGTCGTTGGGCTGGGAGACCCACAACGAATAGCACGGGGTGCCGCCCGCGTCGTCATAGCTGGGGTAGCTCGGGCTGGCCCAGCCGTTCTTCCACACCGGGCTCGCTGCGGCCGTACGGTATCTGAGCTTTCCGCCCGTCATGCTGACGACGTTGCTGTTCGCGGCGGATTCGATACCGATCTGGGCGTTCTCCGTGGTTGAAGGCGCGCCCGTGTAGCGGGTCACGGAGACGCCATCGCGGTACATGTCCCACGTGCCGTTGGTGGCTTCCTGAATCCGCACGAGGTGTTTGGTGTTGGATAGCGTGGCTGCGCCGTGGCACCGTTCCACGTAGCCGTGGCCGGGAAGCTGACTGGCGGTGAACCAGACGAGACCCGTACCGCAGACACTGGCGCCACGGGTGATTCCCATCTCGACCCAGTAGTTGTTCGGGTCATAGGGGATGGCATCGAATCCTACCCAGGCCTCCGCTGTCGCGAAGTTGTTCCCGGGGTTGTTGACCTGCATCTGATAGACCCCGAGCTCGAATTCCACGGCGGAGATATCCGCCACCCCCCAATACACGACCCCGTAGCAGTGGTCGTCCAGGGTGCACTGCGCGGCCGATGCCGCCGACTGCGCCTGCGCGGGCGTCGCGACTATCGAGGTAAGGGCCAGCGCGCCCAGGCCCACAATCGCGATCGTCCGTTCGAGTAACTTCTGATACATCCGACCTCCCATGGATGGATGAGCGCGAACTGCCAGGGCGCCTTGGCTTCTGCGATCTGGCGGTAAGCCTGACTTGCGAATGGTGCGGCGGCACAGGGCTCGAGCTGTGCGGAACAGTTCCGCGCACGCCGCCTCGATGGCTGTCGGCAGCCTGCACGGGCGAAGTGGCGGCGGTCATCACGACTCCACGTGAGCGGCACGTCCGCTGCAACGACCTCGGCCGTGTTCCCCCCGCCCATTGGCAGCGACGCCGGAACGGGCTCGCCGTCAGTCCGAGGTGCTCGGCGACCGCGGCTTCGGAGCGGCGGTCCGTACGCGGTGCCGCTGCACGTCGGGCACCGTCCCCGTCGTCTGCACCCACACGGTCCGAACGTGGTTGACCAGCCCCGGCGCGGGGCGAGCTCAACGTAGGACGCGGTCGTCCGCGTCCTCGGGCTCACGCGCGCAGACCGTGCCGGCCGGTGTACCAGAAGAACCAGGACAGGAGGCCGGCGAGCATGACGAGGTACTGCACGTTGGTGAGCGTCGCGACCGCGTCGAGGTCGACCACCATTGCGATCGCGACGCGGACCACCGCGTCCAGCATCAGCACGACGCCGACCACCACACTCACCAGGCGCAGTCGGCGCCGGAAGACGGGATCGTCGGTCCAGCGCTGCTGCCACGCCGCGGCGCCCTCATCACCGACCTTTGCCGTGGCGATGGCCGTGCCGAGGTGGAGCATGAACGGCCGCTTCATGGTCAGCGACAGCAGCACCCACGCGCCGAGCAGACCGGTGAGCCAGCCGTCCTTGACGTACAGCAGCCGCGCGTCCCCGGTGACCACGCTTCGCGCGCCCCCCGCCAGGAAGAGGCTGACGACGACGAGACCCGCGACGTCGATGCGCCGGCTGCGTGCGGCGACCAGGGCGGCGTTCGCCGCGGGAACCGCCCCCGCGGCGAGGGTGGCGGCCAGCACGCCGGCGCCCAGGGCGCGCGGCGCGCGCCCTGTCCCGGACGCCCGGCGGCGGTTGGCGTCGGCTGGGCGTCGTTCCTGACCGGCCTCACCGCAGCACCTCGCCGAGGTCCCTCGAGGTCGGGTCCGCGGCGATCGCGCGATCGAACAGCTCGCACAACTCCTCCGCGTAGGCCGCCAGGTCCATCCCCTCGCCGCGGGTGAACCGTTCGACGGCAGCATCGACGGCGGCGCGGACCGTCGCCGCCATGACGACCGGGTCGAACCGGCGCAGTTCCCCGGACTCCTGGCCGGCGACGAAGAGCTGCGCCAGCAGCAGCACCGGCACGTCCTCGCGAAGATCCGTAGCCGCGGTGTCCCGGGGCAGGTTGCGGACGATCTCGACGGCCGCGCGGGCGTACGCCGGTCGTTCGCCGAGGAAGCGGAGATTCGAGCGCAGGTACGCGGCGAGCTTGCCGCGCGCCGACGACTCGGCCTCGATCGCCGGGACCATGAACTGCTGCGCCCGCTCGCCGATGTGGCGCAACGCCGCGGTGACCAACTCCTGCTTGGTGTCGTAGTGGTACGTGATGAGCCGCGTGCTGCTGAGTCGCGCCGTCACGACGATCCGCGCGAACGTGGCCCCCGGGTAGCCGTGCTCGGCCAGCAACTCGACGAACGCCTCGAGAATCCGCGTCTTTCGATCAACCTCCGGCGTTATCTGCACAGATAAAATTCCAGCAGAAGGCTGGCTTCCCATCAAGGGCGTAAAGATCGGCGCAGCGCGTGCCGGTAACGTCAGAGCCTCCCCGGCGACGTCGCCGGGGAGGCTCTGGCCAGCGAGCGGCTATCTCTTCAGGCGCGGGTCCTCCTGCACCTTCAGGGCGTTGAGGATCGGGTCGCCCTCGCCCTTCTCGCGGGTGAACTGGATCGTCAGATCGCCACCGGTGTGCTCGACCGTGACCGTGTTCGTGTCCGCGCTCAGCGCACCGACCTTCGCCTGCACGTCGTGGTCGTAGAGCACGACCTTGCCGTCGGCCAGCACATCGAAGGCACGCTTGCCGACCTTGACCTTCTCGATCTCCGCGAAGTCGAGGCCGATCCGGTACGTCCCGGCGGGGGCGTTCTTGAACACGTAGCTGAACGTGTCGCCGGTCCGCTGGGTGCGGAACAGCGCGTCGTCACTCGTACCCGCGATGTCGGCCTTGGTGGTGTGCGCCTTGCCGCCGACGTAGCCCCAGGGCCGCGAGCCGAGTGCCTGGTCGGGCGCCCAGAAGAAGCCCGAGGCGTCGACGTACCCCGACCCGCCCGCGTCCACGCCCTTCCAGTAGGCCGACGTCGCCAGGCGGACCGGCCGGAGCTGGGTCTCACCTTTGCCGGCGTTGGACGACACGAGCACGTCCCCGACGAGTACGCCGGGCTTGATGCCGGCGTTGTCGGCCGTCACCGTGACCGTGGTGGACGTGCCAGGCGCGACCGTGACCGTGCCGGTTGCGGCCGCGCCCGTGAGGGTGAGCCAGGGAAGGTCGGCGGCCTCGTGTCCGCCGTCGCTGGTGCGCTTCTGCTCGCCGACCCGCACCTGGAGGGGGGCGGAGCCGGTGTTGGCGACGGTGACGTCGGCCGTCGCCTTCTGGCCCTTGTCGAGGAGCCAGTCGAGCTCGGCACCGGTGACGGTGGCGATGCCCGTGGTCAACGCCGTGTCGACCACCTCGGCCTGGTCCTTCCTGGCGATCGTCACGGGGTGGCTGGCGGTGACGTAGTTCGGCGCCTCGACCTGCACGGTGTTCCCGCCGACCAGTGCCTGGGCCTTCCACCGGCCCTTGACGTCGGTGGTGATGACCCGTTCGCCGGCCGGCCCCTTGAGCGTGACCATCGCGCCGTCGATCGGCTTGCCGTCGTTCTTGTCGGTGACGGTGCCCTCGATCGTGCCCGCGGCCGGAATGGTGTACTCCAGCCCCAACCCGGCCCGCAGGATTGGCTGGTCGAAGGAGAACTGGCCGGCGGGGTTGCGCGTCAGGCTCTCCACGCCGATCGTCGCCGACGAGCCCTTGGTGAGGGGGTTGTCGCCGCCCACGCCGTCGCCGTACCCGATCTGGATCCGTCCGTCGGCGATCAGGGTGACCGAGAAGCTGACGCGAGCCGTCGGGTCACTGTAGAAGGCGACGTTGCGCCACTCGACGACCTGCGCCGCCGCCCCGTCGACCTCGGTGGTGCCGAAGTAGATGCCCGCCTCGTCGTCGACCACGAAATCGTCCCAGAACGGATAGATCGCATCGATCGGGTACGTCGACGGCAGCGCCGTGTTGCCCCCCGAGGTGTTGACGCGGTCGAAGGTCAGAGCGCCGTTCGTCGTCACGCACACGCCGTCCCAGGCCGTGTCGTAGAACGGCTGGAGGTAGTCGGCGTCGAACCACAGCACGCCGCAGAGGTCGTCGCCGTGCCACCCGGACTCCTGGGTGCCCTGGCGGTAGAGCCCCTCGGTCACCTTCATCGTGTACGAGCGGCCGGCGGGAGCCACCGGCACGGGGCCCGGGTCCGGCTGCTCGGGCTGCGGCTCCTCTTCCGCCGCGTCCGCCCGTGGGTCGAGCGTCACCCGCAGCGCGGCGATGCTCGGGGCCTTCAGGCCCTTCGAGCCGCGCAGCTCCACGGTCAGCGGACCGCCCTCGTGCTGCACGACAGCCTTACGCCAGTCGGCGGCGTTCGGCCCCACGGCCGCGGCCGTGTCGTACGCGTAGTCCGTCAGGGCCCCGTCGATCAGGACGTCGAACACCCGCTTCCCCCTGGCCGCCTTGTCGATCTCGGCAAATCCGAGGTCGACGGCGTAGGTGCCCTTCGGCGCGTCTGGGAAGCGGTAGGACAGCTGCTTGTCCGCCGAGGTGCGTTGCGACTGAAACAGCAGGTCGTCCGTTGTGCCGCCGATCGCGGCCTTCGTGGAGGTGACCTTCGTCTTGCCCTCGTACCCCCACGCCTTCTTGCCGGCGGGCTGGTCGGCCGACCAGGTGAAGCCGGCGCCGTCGGTGAGCTTCGCGCCGCCGGCGTTGACCCCGACCTGGTACTTCGTGGTCGTGAGCGTCACCGGGACGTACGTCTTGGACTGACGCCCGGAGTCGGACCGTACGACGATGTTCGCGCCGAGGACCCCGGGCTTGGCTCCCTTCGAGGAGATCGAGACCTTGACGGTCGTCGACTGACCGGGGGCGAGGGTGCCGCCGTTCGAGGAGAGCGACAGCCACGGCAGGTCGGTGATCAGGTCGTCCTCGACGTCGACGAGCACGACGTCGTCGGCGATCTGGTCGGCCGCCCACAGCGCGCCGGTGGAGTCGGTCTCGAGGCCGCCGCCCTGGCCGGCCTTCTGACCCGGGAACCACCACGCGTTCACCAGTGAGCAGTCGTCGGGGTCGACCTGCAGCAGGCGGGTGGGCCGGTTCGAGGTGAGGTCGGTGTACCAGATGGTGTCGGACGCCTGGTTGTAGGCCAGACCCATCACCTCCGACAGCGGCGGGGTGCAGAAGGACAGCAGCGCGCCCGGGTTGTCGTGCGAGGTGCCGGCGACGGTCCCGATCATGCCGTTCGCCCGGCCACCGACGTAGAAGACGTCGTCCGTCGGGTTGTAGGCGAGACCGGTCAACTGCAACGTGGACCAGTCACCCTTGATCTGCCTCGTCTCCTTGCCGGTGTCCCGGTTGAAGCAGTGGATGAAGCTGGCCGGGCTGTCCTCCATCTGGCACATGTCACCGGTCTTGGTGTCCAGCGCCATGTCGAACGCCCGGTACGCGGGGTTCCACGCCGCGTCGAAGACCTTCGACGTCTTCCTGCCCGTCACCGTGTAGGCGGTGTTGGTCCGCGCGTTGTAGTCGTGGACCCAGACGTCGCCGTCGTACCCGATGCCGGAGGGCTCCTTCTCCGCGATCGTGCCCGGGATGGCGATCCGGGTGATGACGTCGCCGCCGGAGGTCGCGCCGACCTTGGCGGCCGCCTGTGCCTCGGCGGTGCTCGACGTCGCCGTCTTGCCGTCGACGTTCGACGGCTTCATGCCGCTCGCACCGGCCTTCCACGCGGCGAGGTCGATCGTGCTGGCCGCGCCCGTGCCGGTGCGTCCGGTGGCGCCGGCGGCGTCGAGCTCGGGGTGCCGTGCGGCTTCGCCCAGGTTGTACGTCAGGGGAGCGGAACCGTTGTTGGTCAGCGTCAGCGAGCCCGTGCCGTTCTGGTCGGTGCCCAGCAGCGCATCGAGGCCGTCGGCCTTCAGGCCGGCGACACCCGTGACCAGGCGCGCGTCGATCGTGGCCTTCGCGTAGAGCTTCTTCAGCGAGAAGGGGTACGACCCGGTCGTGTAGTTCGGCGCCTCGACAGTCATCGTGTAATCGCCGACGGGAAGCTGGCGGTGCACGATGCCCGTTCCGTTCGTGGTGACGGTCTCGACGAGTCCGTCCTTCGTGCTGAGGGTGACCTTTGCGCCGGCAACCGGCTGCCCGTCGTTCTTGTCGACGACAGTCGCGTCCAGGTAGCCGAAGTCCGGCAGGTCGTAGGTGACGATCATCCCGTCCCGCAGAACCGGGGCGTGGTCGGAGAACCGGATGCCGTCGACGCCGGCCCAGCCCTGGATGCCGGTGACGCCGTTCGCGCCGGCGGTCACCGGGTCGTCGGTTCCGACGCCGTCGCCGTACCCGAAGATCATCGTGCCCGAGCGGGTGAACGTGGCCGAGAAGGTGACCGGTTCCGTGTACTCCGAGCGGGTGGGGTAGGCCCAGAGCTTGGCCTTGCGGTACTCGACGACGAACGCGTCCTCACCGTTGACCTTGGTGGCGGCCGTGAAGACACCGCCGCCGGGGGCGAACTCGACGGGGGTCTCCAGGTAGAACGGGAAGGCGCCCGCACCGCCGTAGTCGGGGCCGGTGCTGGCGTCCGGGGCGATGACGCCGCGCAGGCCGACGCCGAGGGTGTCGTGGCTGCCGTTGTACAGCGTGATCGGGAACGGCAGCTGCACCGTCGCCCACACACCACTGCCGAACGTGACCGGCTCGGTGCCACGCAGGTACTCGCCCTTGGAGACGGCGCAGCTGTAGCCGCCCTTGTCGACGACGAGGCCGACCGGGATCTCGGACGGCTCGTTCTGCGCGCCGACGGTCAGCGGAACCGTCGCGGGGGAGAAGCAGGCGTTGGGCTTGACGGTCAGCTTGTACGCGTCCTCGGGGACACCGGCGATCGTGAACGCGCCGTTGGCGTCCGTGCGCACCGGCTTCAGCGGCGTGTCCGTGACGGAGACGTCGGCGTTCGGGACGGGCTGCTTCTTGTCGTCGAGGACCCGGCCGCTGATGTCGTGCCTGGTGGCGGCCGTGAGTGGCAGCTTGACCGAGGTGTCCTGGCCGAGGGAGACGCTGACCGTGGCGGTCGCCGTCAGGTAGCCGAAGACCTTGGTGCTGAGTTGGTAGTCGCCCACCGGGAGGTTCGTGGTGAACCGGCCGTCCTTGTCGGTGCCGATCGACCGGCTGAACGGCCCGCTGATCGTCACGTCGGCGGCGGGGACTCCGGCGCCGTCGGCGGTGACGACACCGGTGAGGGTGCCGCCCTTGCGGGGCGCCAGTTCGAGCAGGCGGACGAGGTCGAGCCGACCCTCGCCGTACTTGTTGTTGACCTCGGCGGTGCCGCCGCACTCGGTGTCGTCGACGTTGGTGGCCGACTCGGCGAGCAGGCGACGGGTCTCGTCGACCTGCCCGATCAGCGTCGGGTCGTAGCTCCAGAGCGCCGCGACCGCGCCGGCGACGTGCGGTGACGCCATCGACGTACCGGCCATCTCGACATAGCTGTTGTTCGGATAGGACGAGCGGACGTTGACACCCGGCGCGGAGATCTCGGGCTTGATCCGGCCTCCTTCACCCTCGCCCTTGCGGGAGAACGACGCGATCGTGCCGTCCTCGGCGTAGGCGCCGACGGAGTAGGCGCTCGCAGCGGAACCCGGCGAGGAGACCGTGTCACAGGCCGCGTACGGCGAGGTGTTTCCTGACGACCAGGTGCTGAAGATGCCCGCCGCGGTCCAGGCCTCGTCGACGGCCTGGAAGAAGTCGTCGAAGTCGTGCTCGACGGTCTGTCCCCACGAGTTGTTGACCACGTGCGGACGCTTGGCCGGGTCGGGGTTGTTCCCCGCGAGGTCGGTCGGGGCGAGCAGCCACCAGCCGGAGCGCAGCAGCGACTCGACACCGGTGCTGTCACAGCAGCCGTTCGTCGCGATCCACTGCGCGTCCGGGGCCACGCCGACGTGGTCGGTGCCGTCGACGCCGACCATGGTGCCCATGGTGTGCGTGCCGTGTCCGTTGTCGTCGCACGGCGCGCCCGTGCACGAGCCCCGGGTGGCCATCCAGTTGTAGTTGTGGTCGACGGTGCCGTCCGGCTTCGCGCCCCGGTACTGGTGCATGAGGGCGGGGTGGTCGAACTGGACGCCCGAGTCGAGGTTGGACACCGTGATGCCGGCGCCGGTGGCGCCCATGGCCCAGGCCTGCGGGGCGTGGATGGCGTCCAGACCCCACGTGACGGTGTCGTCCGCGCCCTTCTTCGGGGTGGCGGGGCGGGCAGCCCGGTCAGTGGGGATCCTCTCGTCCACCGGCTCGACCAGGGCGACCTGCGGCGTCGCGTGGATCTCGGCGACCTGCACCCGTGCGGCGACGTCGAGGGCGAGCTTCTCGCTGCCACCCTTGACGAGCACGGCGTTGGCGATCGGGTAGGAGGTGTACTTCACCCCGGCCCGGTCGAGTTCGGTGGAGACGGACGCCAGGGAGTCCTTCGACGCCGCGGCCAGCGTGTCGTAGACGAAGCGACCACGGGCGGTCCAGTCGGCGATCTTCTTCGCCGGCCCGAGGTCGGCCCTGGTCTGGAACGTGATCCAGAAGTCGGAGGCCGGCTGCGTGCGGAATCGGTCCTTCAGGGTCGGCGCGATCTTGGCGGCCGGGCCGGGGTCCGGCTCGGCTGCGGACGCCGGTATCGGGTGGAGGATGCTCAGACCGACCGCTGCGGCAAGCGTTGCCGCGAGGGTGGTGAATCTCATGGGGGTCCTTCCGCCTACAGGGGTTGGTAGGGGTCGTGGCTCTCGTGGTCGTCGGCGCCGTGCGTGTCGGCGGCGTCGCGGGCGCTGTCGTGCGGCTCCCGCGGCAGCTCGAGAGGTGGCGGATGGTCGATGGTGGCGTCGTCACGCACGACGGGTCGCTCAGGCATGCATTGCCCACCGGCTATGGATCATGGAGTCATGCTCGGCGGAGACACCTGGCCTTAGACCGTGTGTCAGTTGGGTTTGTTGCTGGTCAACAGGTTGAGTCGGTCGGCGCGGCGGTAGCAGATGAGAGCGCAGGCCAGGCGCAGGA
>NZ_JBICTE010000039.1:0-179 GCF_043197485.1 Micromonospora sp. NPDC049102
GGTTTCCGTGGCGGCGATCGTCGTGAGGGTGGCTTCCGTGGCGGCGACCGCGATGGATCCCGTCCGGGCGCGCCGCGCGAGGGTGGTTTCCGTGGCGGCGATCGTCGTGAGGGTGGCTTCCGTGGCGGCGACCGCGACGGCGGTTCCCGTGGCGGTGACCGTCGTGAGGGCGGTTACCA
>NZ_JBICTE010000039.1:277-70019 GCF_043197485.1 Micromonospora sp. NPDC049102
CAGGGTGGCGGCGATCGTGGGCGTTCCGGTCCACCGCGTGAGGGTGGCTTCCGTGGCGGCGACCGCGACGGCGGTTCCCGTGGCGGTGACCGTCGTGAGGGCGGCTACCAGGGTGGCGGCGATCGTGGGCGTTCCGGTCCACCGCGTGAGGGTGGCTTCCGTGGCGGCGACCGCGACGGCGGTTCCCGTGGCGGTGACCGTCGACAGGGTGACGCGCCCCGTGAGGGCGGCTTCCGCGGTGGCGACCGTCGCGAGGGTGGCTACCGCGGTGGCGACCGTGACGGTGGGTTCCGGGCCGACGAACGGCCACGTCGTGAGGGCGACTACCGCAGCGACGAGCGTGGCGCGGGCTCGGAGTCGTCCGAGGGCGGGCGCGTTGGGGCCCCGGCACTGCCGGACGACATCGTCGCGACCGACCTCGACAAGGACGTGCGCGCCGAGCTGCTCTCGCTGAACAAGCCCGTCGCCGAGACCGTGGCCCGGCACCTGGTCGCCACCGGTCAGCTGATCGACGAGGATCCGGCCGAGGCGCTGGCGCACGCGCTGGCCGCCCGGCGGCTCGCCTCGCGCATCTCCGCTGTCCGTGAGGCGGTCGGCCTCGCCGCGTACCACGCGGGGGAGTGGCAGACCGCCATCGCCGAGCTGCGGACGTACCACCGGATGACCGGCTTGCAGAGCCACCTGGCTGTGCTCGCCGACTGTGAGCGGGCCCTTGGCCGGCCGGAACGGGCCATCGACCTGTTCCGCGGGGCTGACCAGGCGAAGCTGGACCAGGCCGTCGCGATCGAGCTGCTGATCGTCGCCGCCGGGGCGCGTGGTGATCTCGGCCAGAAGGACGCCGCGGTAGCGATGCTTCAGGTGCCCGACCTGACCAACGAGGCGACGGCACCGTGGACGGCGCGACTTCGGTACGCGTATGCCGACGCGCTGCTCGCCGTGGGTCGGCGTGAGGAGGCCCGTGAGTGGTTCTCCCGCGCCGCCGACGTGGACACCGAGGGCGAGACCGACGCCGCCGAGCGGCTGCTCGAACTCGACGGCGTCCTCATCGAGGGTGACGACGAGGACGAGACCGAGGAGATCGCCGCCGGCCCGGATGCGCCTGGTTCCGTGCCGGCCCAGCCGGACACGGACCTGGCCGCAGACGACGACGAGGACGAGGACGACGAGGACGACTCCGACGACGAGGACTTCGACGACGACGAAGACGGCGTCGTCGACGCTGAGGACGCCGTCCTCGACGACGTCACCGGCCGCTCGACGCAGGACGCCGACGCCGAGGATGTCGACGGTGACGACGACGTCCGCGATCCGGACCCGGAAGATGCCGCCCCGACCACGCCCGCCGGCGACGGTGGCGGCGCGGTGAGCGGCGACGGAACCGCCCCCACCCGGGGCGACGAGTCGGAGTCGACGCAGCGGTGAGCGCGGACGCCGGGAATCGGCTGATCGACGGGTACGGCCTGGTCGTCTTCGACCTGGACGGGGTGATCTACCTGATCGACCGGCCGATTCCCGGCGCCGTCGACGCGGTGGCCCGGCTGCACGCCGAGGGGCGGACGGTGGCGTACGCGACCAACAACGCCTCACGCCGATCCAGCGACGTCGCCGACCTGCTGACGGGAATGGGCGTGCCGGCGCGGCCGGAGGAGGTCCTCACCTCCGCTGCGGCGGCGGCCGAGTTGCTGCGGGACCGGCTGCCGAAGGGCGCGCCGGTGCTGGTGGTCGGTGCGGAGGCGCTGCGCGCCGAGCTGCGCGCGGTCGGGCTGAACCCGGTCAGCCGCGCCGACGAGAACCCGGCCGCGGTGGTGCAGGGCTACGGCCCGCAGGTCGGTTGGGCCGAGCTGGCCGAGGCGTCGGTCGCGGTGCGGGCCGGCGCGATCTGGGTCGCCACCAACACCGACCGGACGCTGCCCAGCGCCCGTGGTCCGCTGCCGGGCAACGGGTCACTGGTTGCGGTGCTGCGGACCGCCCTGGAGCGGGATCCGGACCTGGTCGTCGGCAAGCCCGAGTCGGCACTGTTCGAGACTGCTGCCCGGCGCGGCGACGGTGCAAGAGCGCTTGTCGTCGGGGACCGGCTGGACACCGACATCGAGGGTGCCCGCCGAGCGGAGCTGGACAGTCTGCTCGTCCTCACCGGTGTCAGTGGCGTACCGGAGCTGCTCGCGGCTGAGCCACGGCGGCGGCCCACGTACGTCGCGCGGGACCTGGCAGGGCTCTTCGACCCGGAGGCGGCGGTGCGGGTCCCGGGCCCGACGGACGCCGGCGGGTGGTCCGTGACGGACCGCGACGGGACGCTGGAGCTGGCCGGCGACGGCCGGGCGCTGGACGCGCTGGCTGCTCTGTGCGCGGCGGCCTGGGCTACCCCGACCGTGCCGACGATCCGCCCGGTGGGCCCGGACGCGACCGCCGCCCTGAAGAGCTTCGGGCTGGCAACCGACGCCTGAGGCCGGCCACCAACACGTGAGGGCCGGCCGCGGAGCCATGAGACCAGCCACCGACGCGTGCGGCCGGCCGCCTCACGTGTGCGGTGGGGCGCGTCCGTCTAGAGCAGCTTGCGCAGCTTCATCAGGTCGAACGGGTTGGCCTTGATCGACACCCGGCGGGAGGTGACCGCCCTGGTGACGTCGAGGTCGCCGCGGACCAGGGCGAGAAGGTCGTCGCTGGACGTGCTCAGCGCGATCTTGGCCTTCGGGTCGTCGCCGTCGGCCAGCTCGACCAGCCGGCCACCGCTGATCCGTCCGTGGAAGGCCGTGTCCAGGTCGGTGATCCGGCAGGCAAGGGTGCGCTCCAGGTCGATGCGCTCACGGACCGTCTCGGCGTTGCGGTCCAACCTGGCGGCCAGCTCCCGCAACGCCTGCCGGCACTCGTCCACGCTGGCCACATGTCCCCCTCGCCGATCGCCACGCCGTCCCCGGCACCGTACCGCACAGGACAGTCCGGGGTGCCCGGTAGCGTGACACCTGCAGACCCCGCCCATGGAAGGACGAAGGCATGCAGGACGCGTGGCGCGCCTACCTCGAACTGGCCCTGGGCCTGGCGGAGGCGCCCCGGAAGAAGGCCCAGGACGCGGTGCGTCGTCTCGTCGGCACGGGCGGGGCGACCGCGGCCCAGCTACAGGCGCTCGGTGAGGAGCTGGTCAGCACCAGCGCCGCCAACCGGGAGGCGTTGACCAAGCTGGTCCGCTTCGAGGTCGACCGGGCCCTCGGCGCGGTCGGTCTGGCGACGGCCGACGAGGTGGCTGAGCTGACCCGGCGGGTACGCGACCTGGAACGGCAACTGCGCGAGGCGCGCGCCACCGAGCCGCCCGTCGGCCCGGCGGCCCACTCCACCCCGGAGCCGGCCACGCCCACCGAGCGGCCCGCGCCGCAGCCGGACCCGACCAGCGCGGCGCAGCCCGGCGGTGGCCTGGTGCCGTCGGACGGCCCCGCCGGAGCGCCCGTCGCGAAGAAGGTCGCCGCGCCCGTCGCGAAGAAGGCGATCGCCAAGAAGGCCGTCGCGAAGAAGGCCATCGCCAGGAAGCCGCCCGCGACGATCAGCCGGACCGGCCCCGACGCCCCGACGCCTGTCACGCCTGACGACACCCCGACTCCGGCGGTGATGCCGGCGAAGAAGGCCGTCCGCAAGCGCCGCCCGGACGGTGAGTCGTGAGCGAGGGCGCCCGCCCCGGCCCGTCCGGGGGCTTCCGGCCCGGCCCGTCGCCCGGGTCGTTCGCGGCCCGGCCGAGCCCACCGGCCGGTCCCCGCCCGGGCCCGCCGCCCGATCCGGCGGTCGCCGCCGACGACGCGGCCGGTCACCCGGCGGTCGACGCGGCCGTGCGGGCCATGGACAACGCGGCGGCGCTCGCACCAGCAGACCAGATCGCGCAGTACCAGGCGGCCTACGAGACTCTGCGCGAGACCCTCGCCACCATCGACCAGACCTGAGCAGGGCGACCCGCCCGACAGACCGGAGAAACACCCATGGCACGTCGCAACCGGCTGGACGCCGAACTCGTCCGTCGCGGGCTGGCCCGCTCCCGTGAGCAGGCCGCCGCGCTGGTCGAGGCCGGCCGGGTCCAGCTGCGCGGCGTACCCGCGCGCAAGGCCGCCGCGATGGTCGACCCCGCCGACCCGCTGCTGGTCACCGGCGAGGACCCGACCCGGGAGTACGTCTCCCGGGGCGGGCACAAGCTCGCCGGTGCGCTGGCCGCGTTCGGGGGCCTGCGCGTCGCCGGGCGGCGCTGCCTGGACGCGGGCGCCTCGACCGGGGGCTTCACCGACGTGCTGCTGCGCGCCGACGCCGCCGAGGTGGTGGCCGTCGACGTCGGCTACGGGCAGCTCGCCTGGTCCCTGCGCACCGACGAGCGCGTCCGGGTCCTGGAACGCACCAACGTCCGTACCCTCGTCCCGGATGCGATCGGCGGTCCGGTCGACCTGACGGTGGCCGACCTGTCGTTCATCTCGTTGCGGCTGGTGCTGCCGGCGTTGGCCGGCTGCACCCGTGACGACGGTGACCTGGCGCTGATGGTGAAGCCGCAGTTCGAGGTGGGCAAGGAGCGGGTCGGGACGGGCGGCGTGGTCCGTGACCCGGCGCTGCGTGCCGAGGCGGTGCTCGACGTGGCCGGCGCGGCGGCGCAGCTCGGCCTCGGGTTGGCGGACGTGGCGGCCAGCCCGCTGCCGGGGCCCAGCGGCAACGTCGAGTTCTTCGTATGGTTGCGCCGGGGCGCGCCGGCGGCAGACCCGCTGCGGGTGCGGGCCGTGGTGGACGCCGGGCCGGACGGTCCGACGACGGCCGGCGACGTGCCGGGCGTGGCGGCGGAGGAGGTCGCAGGGTGAACGCGTACAGCGAGCGGCGCACGAGGGTACGCGGACGTGCCGGTGCGGCGGCGTGCCGTCCGGCGGCGGACGGGCGGCCGACCCGATGAGCCGCACCGCGCTGCTGGTGACGCACACCGGCCGTCGGCGCAGCACCGAGCACGCCCGGTCGGTCGCCGCCGACCTCATCGCTGCGGGCTTCGAGGTGCGGGTGGTCGCCGAGGAGGCCGAGGACCTCGACCTGCCCGGGACGGTTCCGGTCGCCGGCCCCGAGGCCGCCGAGGGCGCCGAGATCGTCTTCGCGCTCGGTGGGGACGGCACCTTCCTGCGCGCCGCCGAGCTGGCCCGCCCGGCGAAGGCGCCACTGCTCGGCATCAACCTCGGCAAGGTGGGTTTCCTCGCCGAGGCGGAGATCAACGATCTGGACCACGCGGTCCGGGACGTCGTCGAGCGCAACTACACGGTGCACGAGCGGCTGACGCTCGACGTCACGGCCGAGTTCGACGGTGGCCCGACCATCGAGTCGTGGGCGCTCAACGAGATCAGCGTCGAGAAGGGCGAACGGGCGCAGATGCTCGAACTCCTCGTTGACGTGGACGGCCGCCCGCTGTCCCGCTACGGCTGCGACGGCGTGGTCTGCGCCACCCCCACCGGTTCCACCGCGTACGCGTTCTCCGGCGGCGGCCCGGTGGTCTGGCCGGAGGTGGAGGCCCTGCTGCTGGTGCCGATCAGCGCGCACGCGTTGTTCAGCCGGCCCCTGGTCACCGCACCCACGTCGACGTTCGTGATCACCGTGGACCCGTTCACGACCCTCGCCGTGCTCGCCTGCGACGGCCGGCGGGTCTACGACCTGCCGCCCGGCGCCCGGGTGACGGTGCGTCGAGGCGCCCTGCCGGTGCGCATCGTCCGGCTGCGTGCGCGTCCGTTCACCGACCGGCTGGTCGCCAAGTTCGGCCTGCCGGTGCACGGGTGGCGGGGCAGCCGCCGGTGACCGGGTGGACTACCGCCGGTAAACGGCCATTGGCCACCTGACGACATGTCACTGCTGCGGCAGCCGACGAGTGCTGAGCCGTAACAGGTTCGTCGCAAACTCCGGATGGCCCTCATCTGCGGATGGCGGGCCTCAAGGAGTAGAGGAGCACTCAAATGCACTGGTTCGCACGCTGGCTCACCGTCGGCGCGCTGGTGCTCGGCGTCGCCGCACCGGCGTCCGCCGACCCGCCCAACGGCTCTACCGCGCCGACTCCGGGGACGTCAGCTCCGGGCGGTGCGCCCGTTCGCATCACCCTGGTCACCGGCGACCAGATCGACCTGGTGCAGGCGGCACCCGGCCGCGTCGGCGTCAACGTCCGCCCCGGCCCCGGTCGGGACCGGATCACCTTCGAGACGATCGAGGTCGATGGCGGACTGCGGGTACTTCCGAGCGACGTCATGCCCTACCTTTCCACGGGGGCACTCGACCCTCATCTGTTCGACGTGCAGAAGTTGGCCGCCGACGGGTACGGCGATGCGGCGCAGAGCGCGTTGCCGTTGATCGTCCGCTATCGGGAGCCAGCCGGCGGCCGGGTCCGTGCACTGGCCGGCGCCACCGACGCGCGTCCCTTGGCGAGCATCAACGGGGCTGCGCTACGGATCGCGAGAAGTGACCTCGGTCGCGTGTGGACGACGCTGCGCGGCACTCCCGGACAGCGGGCCGCCGTCGGTGAGCAAGCCAAGCTCGGTGCCGGTGTCGCCCAGATCTGGCTGGACGGAAAGGTCCGTCCGACGCTGGAGCACAGTGTGCCGCAGATCGGTGCCCCGACGGCGTGGAGCGCCGGCCGGGACGGCACCGGTGTGAAGGTGGCGGTGCTCGACACCGGCGTCGACGCCACCCATCCGGACCTGGCGGGCCGGATCGCGGAGATGCGGGACTTCTCGGACAGCGGCAGCGCCCGTGACGGGCACGGCCACGGCACTCACGTGGCGGCCACCATCGCCGGCAGTGGCGCTGCTTCGGGAGGGCTGCGCAAAGGCGTCGCCCCCGGAGCGCGACTGCTGGTCGGCAAGGTGCTCAACGATGCTGGTTTCGGCTCAGACTCGTCCACCATCGCGGGCATGGAATGGGCCGCCCATGCGGGTGCGCGGGTGGTCAGCATGAGCCTCGGCGGCGATGCGACCGACGGCACCGACCCGGTGAGCATGGCAGTCAACGACCTGACCGCCGAGACCGGCGCGCTGTTTGTGATCGCCGCCGGCAACGAGGGTACGGCGCGCACCATCGGTTCTCCCGGCGCGGCTGCCGCGGCGCTCACTGTCGGTGCCGTGGACCGCGACGACAACCTGGCGGGGTTCTCCAGCCGAGGCCCCCGGATCGGTGACAACGGCCTGAAGCCGGAAATCACCGCGCCGGGCGTCGGCATCATCGCCGCGCGGGCCGCCGGCACCACCATGGGTACGCCGGTGGACGACGATTACACGGCCGCGTCCGGCACCTCGATGGCCACGCCGCACGTGTCCGGAGCGGCGGCGATCCTCGCCCAGGAACATCCCGACTGGGCGGCGGGCAGACTCAAGGACGCGCTGGTGAGCACCACGAAGTCGAACGAGGCGCTCACCGTCTTCGAGCAGGGCACCGGCCGCGTCGACGTGGCTCGGGCGCTCGGCCAGCGGGTGTACTCCTCAGCCACCGCCGACTTCGGCCGGCTCAATGTCGGTGGTGCGACGATCGAGCGGACGGTGACGTACACCAACGGGACCGCCGTCCCGCAGGCCCTACGGCTGACCCTGGACCTGCGCAACCTCGACAGCCATGAGCCCGAGACCGATGGGGTTTCGGTCGGCGTCACCCAGGTGACCGTGCCGGCCGGCGGCAGCGTCGCCGTGCCGCTGCGCGCCGACCCGGCGAAGATGGCCCGGGGTCTGCACAGCGGATCGTTGGTGGCCACCGGCACGAACGGTGTGGTGGTGCGTACCGCTGTCGCCCTCACGCTCAGCAACCCGTTGCACACCCTGACGGCACGGGTGCTGGACATGCAGGGGCAGCCGGGCGTCTCGTTGGCGTTCAGTCTCGCCGGTGAGCAACCCGAGTCGGACTGGACCGGCGTCGTCGGCGGCGAAATTCAGCTACAGGTCGAGGAGGGTTCGTACGCGGTTGCGGCGCTGGTCGAGCACGGGGCTCCACTGGACGAGCAGATCACCCTGGTCACCAACCCGGAACTGTTGGTCGACCGGGATCTCACCGTCGTGCTCGATCCGCGCAAGGGCACGCCGGTGCGGATCGAGACACCCAAGCCCTCCGAACAGCATTCGATGATCAGCTTCATGCAGCACCGGGTCTTCGGCAACGGCCGGAAGGTCGACTTCGGTGTGGTGACCTACAGCACGATCCAGCAGGTCAACGTTACGCCGACCCTCCCGGTCACCGAGGGTGAGTTCGAGTTCGCTTCCCGTTGGCAGTTGGTCGCGCCGATGGTGGACGCCCGGATCAGCGGGGTCACCGCGGCACTGAACATCAACCTGATGGGCTACTCGCCCGGGCCAACCGACCGGCAGAAGCTGCCGCTGGTCTGGGCCGGCACTGGCACCGCCGCCGAGTTGGCCGGCGTGCGTGGCGCCGCGGCGCTGCTCACCGCCAAGCCGGACACCTCCGAGGAGGACCAGGTCGCGGCGGCGGCCGCCGCCGGGGCGAGGGTGGCACTCATCGTGCGGCCGGCCGACCAGAGCCCGTGGACGTCGTGGCAGCACGACGGTGATCGGATGCCCATTCCGGGGCTCGTCGTGGGGTACGACGACGGGCAGAAGATCATCGCCGCGGTCCGTAAGCGTCGTACGACGTTGAACCTGAAGCTGACCGTGGAGAGCCCCTACCTGTACGACGTGTGGCAGGTCTCCAAGAACCGCATCCCGGAGCGGATCTTGTACAAGGTCACCGCTCGGAACACCGCCGAGGTGACGACCCGCTACGGGGGCGTCGGTGGCGAGTGGGTCAGCGAGCAGCGGTTCGGGTGGCGTCCGTGGCAGGAGTCCGCCGTCGAGGACGCCCAGCGGTTCGTCCGTGCCGGGACCACCCGCCAGGAGTTCGTCGGCGCCGACGACAACTGGTGGCAGCACCAGGTCATGCACAAGGTCATGGCCAGTAGTTGGGGGGGTCTGACCGGCGGCCTGACCCAACAACCTCGGCAGTACGCAGGCGACGTCCAAGAGTCGGAGACCTGGCACGCCCCGGTGATCCGGCCGGCCGTGCCGGCCGGCCGCGGCGGGTTGGCACCCACGCGTACCGGGGACACGATGGACCTGCGGATGGCGGAGTTCGTCGACGCCGAGGGCCACTACGGCGTGGCTGGCGCGAGTGACGAGGTGGACGCCGTCGAGGCTCGGCTCAGCCGGAACGGGCAGCAGATCGCCGACTTGTCCGGTGGGTGGACCCCGGTGCTCACGACCGCGGGTCGCGCCCGCTACCGGCTGGACCTGAGCACGAGGCGGTCTTCGGCGGAGTGGCGCTACGGCACCCGTACGGACACGGCCTGGGGGTTCAGCTCGGCCCGACCGGCGGGCGAAGCCGCCACGCCGCTGCCGCTGCTGCAGGTGGACTACCAGGTGCCGGCCGACCTGTTCAGCACGGTGAACGGCCACCGGCCGCACCAGCTGGGCGTGACCCTGCGCCAGCCGGGCGGGGTGACCGGCCCGAAGGGCACCAGCATCTCGCTGCAGGTCTCCTTCGACGACGGCGTCACCTGGCGCAACGTGCCGACGAAGGGATCGGGCACCCGGTACACCGCGATCGTGCCCGCCGGGCGGGGAACGGTGTCGCTGCGGGTGCACGCCGCCGACCGGGCCGGGAACACCATCGACCAGACGGTGCTCCGGGCGTACGGGCTGCGCTGACCGGCCGGGGCGGGACGGCCAGGCGCCGGCCCGCCCCGGCAGCGTAACCGGCCGACATCCACTCGGCCGCGCCGAAAGGGGTCACAGCCAACCACGGCGGGCGACCTGGAACGCAAGTCCGGGTCGGGTGTCCACACCGACGGCGGCCATCAGGTCGGCGAAGCGTCGCTGCACGGTCCGTCGGCTCACCCCGAGTTGGGAAGCGATGGACTTGTCCGGTACGCCAGCCACGAACAACGACAACAGCCGCGCCTCGTCGGCGTCCGGCTGGTAGCCCTCGCCGGACGGGCGATCGGGCAGACCCGTGCGTCCGTCGCCGGTTGCCGGGACGGCGAGCGGTTCCCCCAGCCGTAGCTGGGTGGCCACCCGCCAGTAGCTCTCGAACAGGGCGAGCAGTGCGTCGAGTAGTTGGCTGCGGCCGATCACCGCGGCACTCGGCTCGCCGCCATCGCGCTCCGGCACCAGCGCGCAGACCGCGACGCTGGCGTCCACGATGGCCAGTCGGACGGGCAGCCGGTCCAGCACACGGGCCTGCTCACCGGCGGCGACCCCCTTGGCCAGGTCGGCCAGCGCACCGGCTTCGAGCAGCAGGTCCCGTTCGTAGATGGCCCGGTAGCGCACCCCCCGGGCGAGGGCGTCGAACTCCTCGACGTTCTCCGGGCCGGCCATCGCGAGGGGGTTGGCCCGGCAGAACCACAGCACCTCCTCGCGGGCCGAGTTCTGCAGGTCACGCAGCCGGTCGCGCAGCATCCGGCCACCGCGGATCACCTCGACCAGGTGGTCGACGTGGTGGCGGCGCAGCCCGGAGCGGTACTCCTCGGCCAGTTGGGTGACCCGTCGGCGGGCGGCCTCCAGGTCCTCCTGGCGGCGCAGCAACGTCGCGCCGAGGGCGACGTCCGGGGCGGTCGGGCGCAGCGGGGCGTCCGGGTCGTTGTCGGTGGGCTGCACGAGACCCTTGGCCCGCAATGCCTCGACCTGCTCGACGACCTGCGCCCGGGGCCGTCCCAGCCGACCGGCCAACTCGTCGAGGCGGGCCGTGGTGAGCTGGAGCAGGCAGCGGTAGAGCTCCTCCTCGGCGGGGGTCAGGCCGATCACGTCCAACACGGGGCAAGACTGTACGTCGGACGGGTGCCGACCGCAGCGGGACCCGGTGGTGGGGCCCGTCGGCTGGTCAAGTGTCGGCCCTCGCGTCTACTGTCGGGTGCTGTGCTGGAAGAGCTGCGCATCACCGGACTCGGCGTCATCGAGGACACCACCCTGCCGTTGGCCGGCGGGATGAACGTCATCACCGGCGAGACCGGTGCCGGCAAGACGATGGTGGTCACCGGCCTCGGTCTGCTCTTCGGCGGGCGGGCCGACGCCGGGCGGGTGCGTGCCCAGCCGGGACGGGCCGTGGTCGAGGGGCGGCTGCGCCTCTCCGGTCGCGTCGCCGACACGGTGCACGCCCGGATCGGCGACGCCGGTGGCGAGCCCGACGAGGACGGCTCGCTGCTGCTGAGCCGTACGGTGACCGTGGAGGGCCGCTCGCGGGCCCACCTGGGTGGCCGGAGCATGCCCGTGTCGATGCTCGGCGAGGTCGGCGAGCAGGCGGTGGCCGTGCACGGCCAGTCCGACCAGCTGCGGCTGCTACGTCCGGCCGAGCAGCGGGCCGCCCTGGACCGGTTCGCCGGGCCGGCGCACGAGAAGCTGCTCGACGCGCTGCGCGAGGCGTACACCGGTTGGCGGCGGATCGTCGACGACCTGGCCGACCGGCGGCGCAACGCCCGCGAGCGCAGCCAGGAGGCCGACCTGCTGCGGCTCGGCCTCGACGAGATCACCCGCGTCGACCCGCAGCCCGGCGAGGACGACGACCTCAAGACCGAGGCGCAGCGGCTGGAGCACGCCGAGGGTCTGCGGACGGCCGCGCAGCTCGCCCAGCAGTGCGTGGCGGGCGGCGCGGACGCGGCCGACGAGACACCGGACGCGGCGTCGCTGCTCGGCACGGCCCGGCGCACCCTGGAGGCGCAGGCCGGCACCGACCCGGCGCTGGGTGAGCTGGCGGCCCGCCTGGAGGAGGCGGCCACCCTGGTCACCGACGTGTCGGCGGAGCTGTCGGCGTACCTGGCGACGCTCGACGCGGACCCGGCACGCCTGCAGCACGTCTACGAGCGGCGGGCCGCGTTGCGCACGTTGACCCGCAAGTACGCCGACGACGTCGACGGTGTCGTCGCCTGGGCCGAGCGGGCCCGCACCCGACTGTCCGACCTGGACACCTCCGACGATCTGCTCGACGAGTTGGATCGGGAGGGGCAGCGGTTGGCCGCGGAGGTGGCCGACCTGGCCGCCCGGGTGTCGGTGTCGCGGCAGGAGGCGGCGGTCCGCTTCGCCGACCAGGTCACCGTCGAGCTGGCCGGGCTGGCGATGCCGCACGCGCGGATCGAGGTGGCCGTGCTGCCTCGACCGGTGGGGCGGTCCGAGCCGACGTTGACGGTCAACGGCGTCGAGGTGGGCGTCGCGGCCGACGGCGGCGACGAGGTGGAGTTGCGGTTGCTGGCCCATCCGGGCGCGCCCTCGCTGCCGTTGCAGCGTGGCGCCTCGGGCGGTGAGCTGTCCCGGGTGATGCTCGCCATCGAGGTGGTGTTCGCCGGCTCGGGCGGCCCGCCGACGCTCGTCTTCGACGAGGTCGACGCGGGGGTCGGCGGTCAGGCCGCGGTGGAGATCGGTCGCCGGCTGGCCCGGCTGGCCCGCAGCCACCAGGTGTTGGTCGTCACGCACCTGCCGCAGGTGGCCGCGTTCGCCGACCGGCATCTCGTGGTGGCGAAGGACACCGGCGGCGCGGTGACGACCAGCGGCGTTCGGGTCGTGGAGGACACCGAGCGCGCCCGGGAACTGGCCCGCATGCTGGCCGGTTTGCCCGATTCGGATCTGGGTATCGCTCACGCCGAGGAGCTTCTGGCGGTCGCGGCGAAGGAGAGGCGGTTGTGACGCCGCGTATTGTGGGCGCAAGCACACCGGCTCGCGCCGGCGTGTGCTTCCCTGGGTAGGCGGCCCTGCTCAGGCATGTCGCGACAGAAAAGCCTGCCTCACATGCCAGGATGGTCACGATGCGTCTACCCACGTTGCGCCGGAACCGGAACGCCGAACCGGGCAGAGTCCTCGGCACCGCGCGCCTTGATCGCCGGACGAAACGCCTGGTCGGCCGGCTTCGTCCCGGTGACATCGCGGTCATCGACCACGTCGATCTGGACCGGGTGGCGGCCGACTCGTTGGTCGCTGTCGGTGTCGCCGCGGTGCTCAACGCCAAACCGTCCGTCTCCGGGCGCTACCCGAACCTCGGGCCGGAGGTGCTGATCGCCGCCGGCATCCCGCTCCTGGACGATCTGGGCGAAGGCGTCTTCGAGCGCATCCGCGAGGGCGACCGGGTACGCATCGAGGGCAACACGGTGTTCGCCGGCGAGGAGCCGGTGGCGCACGGCGCACTCCAGGACGCCGAGTCGGTCGCCAAGGCGATGGCCGACGCCCGGGAGGGGCTGTCGGTGCAGTTGGAGGCGTTCGCCGCCAACACGATGGACTACCTGCGCCAGGAACGCGACCTGCTGCTCGACGGCGTGGGCGTACCGGACATCCAGACCCAGATCCAGGGCCGGCACTGCCTCATCGTGGTGCGCGGTTACGACTACAAGGCCGACCTGGACGTGCTGCGCCCGTACATCCGGGAGTTCAAGCCGGTGCTGATCGGCGTGGACGGCGGCGCGGACGCGCTGGTCGAGGCCGGGTACACCCCCGACATGATCATCGGGGACATGGATTCGGTCACCGACGACGTGCTGCGCTGCGGCGCCGAGGTGATCGTGCACGCCTACCCCGACGGGCGCGCGCCCGGTCTGCCCCGGGTCAACGGGCTCGGCGTCCCGGCGATCACCTTCCCGGCCGCGGCGACCAGCGAGGACCTGGCGATGCTGCTGGCCGACGAGAAGGGCGCCTCCCTGCTGGTCGCGGTCGGCACCCACGCCACCCTCGTCGAATTCCTGGACAAGGGGCGCGGCGGTATGGCCTCGACGTTCCTGACCCGGTTGAAGGTCGGCGGCAAGCTGGTCGACGCCAAGGGCGTGAGCCGGCTCTACCGGCAGAGCATCTCCGGCTCGTCGCTGCTGCTGCTGGTGCTGTCGGCGATCGCGGCGATGGCCTCGGCGGTGGCGGTCTCCACGGTCGGCAAGGCGTACCTGGGTGTGGTCGCCGAGTGGTGGGACAATTTCGTGTTCCAGCTGTACCGGCTCTTCTAGTTCCCGAGCGATCAAGAGGCTGTAAGCGTGATCAACTTCCGCTACCACGTGGTGTCCCTCACCGCGGTCTTCCTGGCTCTGGCGATCGGCCTGGTGGTCGGCACAGCCGCCCTCAACGGCCCGGTCGCCGACTCGCTCAAGCAGCAGGTCACCGGGCTGCGCAAGGACAACCAGCAGTGGCGTCAGCAGGTCGCCAACATGGAGAAGCAACTCGGCCTGGAGGAGGAGTTCGCCGAGGAGATGTCCCAGGTCGTCCTGCCGGGCACCCTCAGCGGACGCCGGGTGGTGGTGCTCAGCCTGCCCAACGGGCGCGACCACACCGAGGGCGTGCTCAAGAAGCTCCAGCAGGCCGGCGCCACCATCACCGGCCGGGTCGACCTGCAGGACAAGTTCCTCAACCCGGACAACAACTCCAACCTGCTGGAGCTGGCCGTCACCGCCGCCCGCCCGACCGCGCAGACCACCGGCCTGCCGGGCAACGGACACGGCGTGGAGACGTCCAGCGCGCTGCTGGCCAGCGTCCTGCTGGAGCGGGCCCAGGGCACCGCCCCGGTCAGCGACGCCGACCGGCGGGCGGTGCTCGCCGCGTACAACAACGCCGGCTACCTGACCACCGACAACAACAAGGTCACCGGCCCGGCGGAGGCGGTCGTCGTGGTCAGCGGCCAGCCGTACGTCGACAAGGACTCCGAGAAGCGGGACGAGTCGGTCGTCAAGATCGCCGAACAGTTCGACCGGACCGGGGCGATCGTGGTGGGCGGCAACGGCTCCGCTGGCGACAACGTGGTGTCCGTGGTCCGGGGTGACCCGGTGCTGTCGCAGACCATCTCGACCGTCGACAACGCCAACACCGTGCAGGGTCAACTGGTCACCAGCCTGGCCCTGGTGCAGCAACTCACCGAGAAGAAGGCCGGCCAGTACGGCGTCGGCGACAACGCCGCGTCCCTGCTGCCTAGACTGCCCCAGTGAGCGAACGACGTACCGCCGTGTCCGTAATCGACGAGGTGCCGGCATGAGCACGCTGGGTCGGCTGTTGATCGCCGCCGCCGGCGCTGCCGCCGCCCGGTACGCGCTGCGCGAGGTGCGGACCGCCCCGGTGGGTCCGGCGCTGGAACGCACCAACTTCCGCGGTCGGACCGTGACCCTCGCCGCCGGGCCGGCGCTCGCCGCCGGCGCGACCGCCGCTGGCGTGTTCGGCGCCACCAGCGCCGCCTCCGGTGGGGCTGCCCTGGTCGCCGGCCTCGGCGCCGGTGGTGTCGGGCTCTACGACGACGTGGTCGGGGCGCGCCCGGAGCAGAAGGCGGCCAAGGGCTTCGCCGGGCACCTCGCCGCGCTGCGCGAGGGCCGCGTCACCGCCGGGCTCGTCAAGGTCGTCGGGGTGGGCGCGGCCGGGCTGGGCGCCGCCGCGTTGCTCGCCGCCGACCCCCGCGTCGCCGCGCATCCGCGCCGGCAGCGGCACGGCGCGTTCGGCCGGGGCGTCGACGTGCTGCTCGGCGCCGGCGTGATCGCGGGCACCGCCAACCTGCTCAACCTGCTCGACCTGCGGCCCGGCCGGGCCATCAAGTCCGGCCTGCTGCTGGGCGCCCCGCTGGCGGGTGGCCCGCACGGCGGGATCGCCGCCGGTGCCGCCGGTGCCGCCGCCGGCCTGCTCGGCGACGACCTGTCCGAGGACGTCATGGTCGGCGACAGCGGCGCGAACGCGCTCGGCGCGCTGCTCGGCGTCGCGCTGGCCGCCCGGAGCGGCCCGCTGGGCCGCGCCGGCCTGCTCGCCGTGCTGGCCGGGCTCACCGCCGCCAGCGAGAAGGTCAGCTTCACGGCGGTGATCCAGCGGACCCCGGGGCTGCGGGAACTCGACGCACTGGGTCGACGCGCCGACTGACGTGACCAGATTCGCACCCCTCGCCGGCGTCGGCCGGCTTGCCGGGGCAGCCGCGCTCATCGCCGTCCTCACCGTGTTCAGCCGGCTCGCCGGCTTCGGCCGGACCGCCCTGTTCACCTGGAGTCTCGGGAATACCGATCTCGGCGGTACCTACGTGGTGGCCAACGCCGTGCCGAACTTCATCTTCGAGATCGTCGCCGGTGGCGCACTGGCGAGCCTGGTCGTACCGCTCCTGGCCGGAGCGGTCGAGGCCGGTGACCGTACGACTGTCGCCCGGACCACCGGCGCGCTGCTCACCTGGACACTGGCCCTGCTGGTGCCGCTCGCACTGCTCGTGGCGCTGTTCGCCGGTCCGGTGGTCGACTCGCTCGGGCACCACCTCACCGACGCCCAGCAGCACAGCGGGGTACGGATGCTGCGGATCTTCGCGCCGCAGCTACCGCTGTACGGGGTCGGCATCGTGCTCACCGGTGTGCTCCAGGCGCACCGCCGGTTCGCCTGGCCGGTGCTCGCTCCGCTGCTGTCCAGCCTCACGGTGATCGTCGTCTACCTCGGGTTCACGGCCACCCAGGGCCGGTACGCCACGGTCGCCGGGGTGAGCCCGGGCGGCGAGGTGCTGCTCTCCGCCGGCACCACCCTGGGCGTGGTGGTGCTGTCGCTGTCGCTGCTCGTCCCGGTCCGCCGGCTACGCCTGGGGGCGCGGCCCGAGTTCGGTTTCCCCACCGACGCGCGGGGCCGGGTCGGCGCTCTGGCGGTGGCGGGCGCGGTCACGGTCACCACGCAGCAGATCGCCCTGATCGTCAGCCTGAACCAGGTGACCGCGGGCGCGCGCAGCAATCCCGGCGTCTACAACCTGGCGCAGACCGTCTACCTGCTGCCGTGGGCGGTGCTGGCGGTGCCGCTGGCCGTGGCCGCCTACCCGACCCTCGCGGCGGCCCGCTCGGCCGGCGACGAGGACTCCTACCGGGCGACCCTGGCACCGGCCGTGCGCGGGGTGCTGCTGTTCAGTTGCCTCGGCGCGGCAGCCCTGGTCGGGACGGCGGGCCCGATCGGGCACTTCTTCTTTCCCGCGTCCACCGCGCCGACCGCCGCCGCGGCGATCATCGGGTACGCCCCGGGCCTGGTCGGGTACGGACTCTTCGCGATCCTCACCCGGGCGCTCTACGCGCGCGGGCAGACCCGTGCGGCGACGGTGGCGACCGCCGTCGGCTTCCTCGTGGTGCCCGCCGCGGTCCTGCTGCTCGGCAGGCTCCTGCCGTTGACCGACCGGGTGCTCGCCGTGACGTCCGCGAACTCGGTGGGCATGGTGGTGCTCGGTGTGCTGCTGGTCGCCGCGGTGCGGCGCGCCGCGGGCGCGCCCGCGCTGGCCGGTGCGGCGCGCGCCGGCGCAGCCGGTCTCCTGGCCGGGCTGCTCGCCGCGCTCGCCGGGCTGGGCCTGAGCCGCTGGCTCGACAGACTGGACGGCGGCACCCCGACGACGGCCGTGGCGCTCGGTCAGGGCATGCTGTCCGGGGTCCTGGTCGGTGTCGTGTTCCTCGTCGTGGTCTGGTTCGTCGACCGACGGGACGTGCGGCCGCTGCTGACCGGGGTGGTGCGCCGCCTCCGGCGGGGCCAGGCGGGCCGGGCCGGTACGTCGACACCGGGCGCGGTTCCCCCGGAGCGGGGCGACGGGAAGGAGACGGCGGTTCGGTGAGCGTTGTCAACACCAACCGGCGGTGGCCGGCATGACGGCGACGAGCGGCTGGTCGGGCTCCGTGGCGCTGCTGCTGGCGTCCAGCACCGGTGGCGTCGGCCAACACGTCCGTTCGGTGGCGCGCGGGCTCGTGGCGTCCGGGGCGCACGTGCTGGTCTGCGGGCCGGCGGCGACGCAGGAGCAGTTCGACTTCACCGGCGTCGGCGCGCGTTTCGAACCGGTGGAGATCCCCGCCAGCCCGACCCCGGCCGACGCGCGGGCGGTACTCGCCCTGCGGCGGGCGCTCGCGGCGGCCCCCGTCGACGTGGTGCACGCGCACGGCCTGCGTGCCGGTCTCGTCGCCGTCCTGGCCCGTCCGGCTGCCCCGCTGGTGGTGACCTGGCACAACGCGGTCCTCGCGGGCGGGCTGCGCGGCGGGGTCTCGCGGCTGGTCGAGCGGGTGGTGGCGCGCAACGCCCGGGTGGCTCTCGGTGCCTCCGCCGACCTGGTCGAGCGGGCCGCCGCGCTGGGCGCCGCCGACGCCCGCCTCGCCCCGGTCGCCGCCCCGACGCTGCCCGTGCCGCGTCGACGTCGTGACGCCGTCCGCGCCGAGTTCGGCGTACGGCCGGAGCAGCCGTTGATCCTCTCGGTGGGGCGGCTGCACCCGCAGAAGCGGTACGACGTGCTGGTCGACGCGGCGGCCCGTTGGCGTACGCGTACCCCACCGCCGGTCGTGGTGATCGCCGGCAGCGGCCCGGCGTACCTGGCGTTGGCCGCCCGGATCTCGGCGGCGCGGGCTCCGGTGACCCTGCTGGGGCACCGCACCGACGTGGCCGACCTGCTCGCCGGAGCCGACCTCGCGGTGGTGACCAGCGACTGGGAGGCACGGCAGCTGTTCGCCCAGGAGGCGATGCGGGCCGGCGTACCGCTGGTGACGACCGCGGTGGGCGGCCTGCCGGAGCTGGTCGGTGACGCCGCCGCCCTGATCCCCTCGGTCGACGTGGACGCGGTCGACACGACCGTGCGCGCGTTGCTCGACGACCCGGCGGCGCGGGCCGAGCTGGGTCGGCGTGGCGCCGAACGGGCGGCGACGTGGCCCACCGAGACGGACACGGTGGCCGTGCTGGAGGCCCTGTACGCCGAACTGGCCGCCCATCCGGCGGCCCCCGGCTCCGACGCTCCGATGACGGGACACCGGTGATGGTGCGCCGACTCGCTCCGGCCCTGCTGACCGTGCTCGTGGTGGCGTTGGGCGTCGCCGCGCTGGCCGTCCGGCCGCCCCAGGGCGCCCCGCAGCGCACCGCCGACTTCGTGGTGCTCGCCGGGGTCGCGGGGCTGCGCTGGGAGGACGTCGACAAGCAGAGCACCCCGACGTTGTGGCGGATGGCCCAGGAGGGGTCGATCGGGTCCCTGTCGGTGCGGTCCGCGCACCGGCCCACCTGCCCGTTGGACGGCTGGCTGACCGTCGGCGCGGGCAGTTTCGCCGGGTGGAACGGCACCCGAACCGACGGTGGCTGCCCGCCGGCCGGTGTGGCAGTGGAACAGCCGGACGGGATCGGCGCGAACCTGCCCGACCAGGAGAGCGTGGTCCAGTACAACCAGCAGCGGCTGCCGTGGGGGACCCTGCCCGGGTCGCTGTCGGAGTCGGTGCGTTGCTCGGTCGCCGTGGGGCCGGGGGCCGCCGTGGCCGCCGCCCGCCCGTTCGGCCGGGTCGACAGGTACGCCGCGGGTCTGCCGGCCGATCCGCGTCGGCTGCTCGGTTCGTGTGTGCTGAGCATCGTCGACCTCGGCACGATCGAGGGGACCGACCCGGCGGCGCGCGCCGAGGAGGCGCGGGCGGCCGACGCCCAGTTGGCCCGGGTCCTGGCGGCCCGCCCGCCGCGGTCGTTGGTGCTGGTCGCCGGCATCTCCGACACCGAGCAGCCGTCGCGGTTGCATGTGGCGATCGCCGACGGGCCGGGCTGGGAGCGGGGCTGGCTCACCTCGGCCAGCACCGGCCGTGAGGGTTACCTCCAGCTCGTCGACCTCGCGCCGACGGCGCTGGCCGCGCTCGGGCGGCCGATGCCGGAGCGCCTGTTCCTCGGCCGACCGGCGGTCAGCACCGGCGGCCGACCGGCAGACCTGACCGAGGCGATCAACGCGCCGGCGGACGCCGACCGGGAGGCGTCCGCCCAGCGGAGCGTCTCCGGCGGGTTCTTCACGCTGCTCGCCGGGCTGCAGGTGCTGCTGGCCCTGGCCGTGTTGCCGCTGCTGCGCCGCGCGCGACCGCACGCTGGTCCGACCGGCCCCACCCCGGTCTCCGCCCGTGTCGTGGCGGTGGTGGAGCTGCTGCTGGTCGCGGCGGCGTTGACGGTGCCGGCCGCGTTGCTGGCCGACGCCGTCCCCTGGTGGCGGGGCGGGCACCCGGGGTGGATCTTCGGCGGGGTCACCGCGCTGCTGGTCGCGGTGGGCACCGCCGCGGTCCGGTTCGCTCCCGGGTACGCGAAGACGCTCGGCCCGTTCGGCGCGGCGGCCGGCCTCACGACACTTGTCATCGGGGTGGACGTGCTGACCGGCGCCCGACTCCAGCTCAACGGGGTGGTCGGCTACTCGGCGTTGCAGGGTGGCCGCTACGCCGGGCTGAGCACGGTCGGGCTGGGGGTGTTCCTCGCCGGCGCTCTGGTCACCGGCGGGTGGCTCGCCCAGCGCGTACACCGTCGGTGGAGGCCGGCGGTGATGGTCGCCGTGGGCGGCCTCGCCGTGGTGGTGGTCGGGAGCCCCTACCTGGGCGGCGACCCGGTCGGCGCGATCGCGCTGACCGCCGGGCTCAGCGTGGCGGCGGCGATCAGCGCCGGCGGCTGGCTGACCATCAGCCGACTGGCGTGGGCCACCATGGCCGCGCTGGCGGTCGGCATCGGCTTCGCCGTGGTGGACCTGCGCCGGCCGGCGGCCGAGCGGGGGAGCCTCGGCCGATTCCTGTCCGCGGTGGGCGACGGCACCGGCGGGTTCACCGTGCACCGGTCCAGCACCGCGAACTTCGAGACGTTGGTGAACAGCCCGTTGACCGTGCTGGCGCTGGCCGGTGGTCTGCTGGTGTGGTTCGCCCTGCTGCAGCCGTGGGGCGGGCTCATGCGGCTCTTCGGCATCTACCCGGCGGTGCGGGCCGCGCTGGGCGGCACGGCGGTCGCGGCGGTGCTGGGCGGCGTGCTCGACGGCGCGGCACTGGACGTGGCCGGCGCGGCGGCCGCCCTGGTGGTGCCGATGGCCGCGTTGACGTCCCTGCGGGTTCTCGGGCACGCCGCCGACCGCACGCGCCCCGGCACGGGCCGCGCCCGCGAGGACGAGGCGGACGACGGTTCGGGCGCCGGGGGTGACGGGCCGGCCGGCGGGGGTGACGGTCCGAGCGGTGGCGGTGGACCGCTGGGAGCGGGTCACCCGCGGCCGATCAACGGACCACCCGCCGCGGCACCCCGCGCGGTCGTCCTGCGGCCGGAACCGGACCCGGGCGCGCCCGCGGAGCCCCCGGTGGCCGACGGGGACGACCGGCCGGAGGACCCGACGGCGGACGCCGGCACCACGGCACCGCCCGCTCCGGCGCAACGACGGCCGGCGGACGCCCCGGTGGCCCGGCCATCGAGCGAGGTTGCCACCCCCTGACCGCCGGACGTCGCCCGGGTGGCCCGTTCCTGTCCCCACCCGGGGTGCGGCCTGCGAGTACCCGTCGTGAAGGTGTTACCGTGGAATCCCGTGGATCGCGTAATCACTTCGGTGATCGAGCACGGCGGTCTGCATGACCGCGACAGACGACACGGGAGCAGGCCTTGGCCCCATCAGCACGGACGACCAGGCACATTTTCGTCACCGGGGGCGTCGCCTCCTCGCTGGGTAAGGGCCTCACCGCCTCCAGCCTCGGCAACTTGTTGACCGCGCGCGGTCTGCGCGTGGTGATGCAGAAGCTCGACCCCTACCTGAACGTCGACCCGGGGACGATGAACCCGTTCCAGCACGGCGAGGTCTTCGTCACCGAGGACGGCGCCGAGACCGACCTCGACGTCGGGCACTACGAGCGGTTCCTCGACCGGGCGTTGTCCGGCAAGGCGAACGTCACCACCGGGCAGATCTACTCGGACGTGATCGCCAAGGAGCGCCGCGGCGAGTACCTGGGCGACACCGTCCAGGTCATCCCGCACATCACCAACGAGATCAAGGCGCGGATCCTGGCGATGGCGGACCCGGACGACGACGGCGTCCTGCCCGACGTCGTCATCACCGAGGTGGGCGGGACCGTCGGCGACATCGAGTCGCTGCCGTTCCTGGAGGCGATCCGTCAGGTCCGCCACGACCTGGGCCGGGACAACTGCTTCTACCTGCATGTCTCGCTGGTGCCGTACCTCGCGCCATCGGGGGAGTTGAAGACCAAGCCGACCCAGCACTCCGTGGCGCAGCTGCGCAACATCGGTATCCAGCCGGACGCGATCGTGCTGCGGTGCGACCGGGAGATCCCGGAGAAGCTCAAGGAGAAGCTGTCGCTCTACTGCGACGTCGACCGCGAGGCGGTGGTCGCCGCACCGGATGCTCCGAGCATCTACGACATCCCCAAGGTGCTGCACCGCGAGGGTCTCGACGCGTACGTGGTGCGCCGGCTCGGGTTGTCGTTCCGGGACGTGGACTGGGCGAGCTGGGACGACCTGCTGGAGCGGGTGCACCGCCCCCGGCACACGGTGACCGTCGCGGTGGTCGGCAAGTACGTCGACCTGCCCGACGCGTACCTGTCGGTGAGCGAGGCGATCCGGGCGGCCGGGTTCGGTAACCGGTCCCGGGTGCAGCTCAAGTGGGTGCCCAGCGACGAGTGCGTCACCCCGGCCGGCGCGGCGGCGGCCCTGGCCGGCGTGGACGGCATCCTCATCCCGGGCGGCTTCGGCGTGCGCGGCATCGAAGGCAAGATCGGCACGGCCCGGTACGCCCGCGAGAACGGCATCCCGCTGCTCGGCCTCTGCCTCGGCCTGCAGTGCATGACGATCGAGGTGGCCCGACACCTCGCCGGCCTGGACGGCGCCAACTCGCTGGAATTCGACGAGCAGGCGGCGCACCCGGTCATCGCCACGATGGCCGACCAGGAGGACATTGTCGCCGGCAAGGGCGACCTGGGCGGCACCATGCGGCTCGGTGCGTACCCGGCGACGCTGACCGAGGGCTCGATCGTCGCCGAGGCGTACGGCAGCACCGACGTCAGCGAGCGGCACCGGCACCGTTACGAGGTCAACAACGCCTACCGGGACGCGCTGACCAAGGCGGGTCTGCACATCTCCGGCACCTCGCCGGACGGCCGGCTGGTCGAGTTCATCGAGCTGGACCGCGATCTGCACCCGTTCTTCGTGGCCACGCAGGCGCACCCGGAGCTCAAGAGCCGTCCCACCCGCCCGCACCCGCTGTTCGCGTCGTTCGTCAAGGCCGCCGTGGCGTACTCGCAGGCCGACCAGTTGCCGGTCGACATCGAGGCCGCGTCGGAGGCACCGTCCGCGCGCAAGGCCGCCCGCAACGGCGCCGCGTCGAAGGCGTCGGCGTGAGCGAGCAGGTTCAGCAGCGGGGCGACGCCGGGAGCGAGCACCGCTACGAGGTCCGCTCCCGCACCGAGCGCTACCGCGGGCCGATCTTCGAGGTGGTCACCGAGGAGGTGACCATGCCGGGCGGTGGCACCGGGCGGCGTGACCTGGTGCGGCACGTCGGGGCGGTCGCCGTGGTGGCCCTCGACGACGCCGGCCAGGTGGTGCTGATCCGGCAGTACCGGCACCCGATCGGCCGGCACCTGTGGGAGCTGCCGGCCGGCCTGATGGACGTCTCCGGCGAGGAGCTGCCGGCCGCCGCGCTGCGGGAACTGGCCGAGGAGGCCGACCTCACCGCCGGGCGGATCGACGTGCTCGTCGACCTGCACAGCTCGCCCGGGTTCACCAACGAGATCGTCCGGGTCTTCCTGGCCCGCGACCTGGCCGACGTGCCGGCGGGGGAGCGGCACGAGCGCCACGACGAGGAGGCCGACCTCCAGGTCGTCCGCGTCGACCTGGACGAGGCCGTCGACCTGGTCCTGGCCGGCGAGATCACCAACGCGTCCGCGGTGGCCGGGCTGCTCGCGGCGGCGCGCGGCCGGGACACGGGTTTCGCGGCTTTGCGCCGGGCGGAGGCACCGCTGCGGCGTTGATCGCCGCCGCCGGTCCAGCCGATCGGTGAGTACGCGCAAAGGGGGCCCCGCGGTCAGCCGCGGGGCCCCTTCGTATGCCGTCGTGGCAGGTCAGTCCCGCAGCGGGCGGCCCTGCGCGTCCGTGCCGCCGTTGATGAGGATGAGGATTCCGTCGACGAAGCCCCAGATGCTGCCGAAGCCGAGGGTGCACACGCTGACGACGAGCTGCAGCACACCAATCTTGATGTCGCCCATGTAGAACCGGCCTGCGCCGAAGAAGCCCAGCACGATGCCGAGAACGCCCGCGACGACCTTGCTCTTGTCGGAAACGCCCTGGGGGTACCCGGGCTGCGGGTACCCCTGCTCGTAAGGAGGAGTGGTCATGGGCGGACACACTAGTGATCCACTCGTTCGCTGTCCGTACCGCCACTCAGCAGATGGGACGATAATGGGCGAACACTGTCCTGACGGTTGAGGTCACCCTCCCACCACCGGCCCGGCCCGTGCCCTGACACACCGTCAGGTAACCCCGGCACCGGATGCCACTGTGCTGGCGTACGGCGGGCCTGGGCGCGCCTAGACTGCCGCCGGCGGGACCGGTGGACCGCGGCGGCAATGGGGCCGCCGTGGCACCGAGCAGTCGGGGGAGCTCAGCCCCGAAGAGAGGTGTCTGCATCGTGAAGGTCGGAATCCCCCGCGAGGTCAAGAACCACGAGTACCGCGTGGCGATTACGCCGGCGGGCGTCAACGAGTTCACCCGCAGCGGCCACCAGGTCTTCGTCGAGTCCGGCGCCGGCGTCGGCTCCAGCATCACCGACGAGGAGTTCGCCGCCGCCGGCGCGAAGATCCTCGACACCGCCGACGAGGTGTGGGACACCGCCGAGCTGGTGCTCAAGGTCAAGGAGCCGATCGCCGAGGAGTACCACCGGATGCACGAGGGGCAGGTGCTCTTCACCTACCTGCACCTGGCCGCCTCCAAGGGGTGCACGGACGCGCTGATCGACCGCAAGGTCACCGGCATCGCGTACGAGACCGTCGAGCTGCCCGACAGGTCGCTGCCGCTGCTCGCGCCGATGTCCGAGGTCGCGGGCCGGCTCGCCCCGCAGGTGGGCGCGTTCTACATGATGCGTACCGGTGGTGGTCGAGGTGTGCTGCCCGGCGGCGTCTCCGGCGTGTACGCGGCCAAGACCGTCGTCATCGGCGCCGGCGTCTCCGGCATGAACGCGGCCGCCATCGCCCTGGGCCTGCAGTCCGAGGTCCTGCTGCTGGACAAGAACGTCGCCCGCCTGCGCCAGGCCGACGCCATCTACCGGGGTCACCTGCAGACCGTCGCCTCCAACGCGTACGAGATCGAGCGGGCCGTCCTCGACGCCGACCTGGTCATCGGCGCGGTGCTGGTGCCCGGCGCGAAGGCCCCGACGCTCATCCCCAACGAGCTGGTCTCGCGGATGAAGCCGGGCAGCGTGCTCGTCGACATCGCCATCGACCAGGGCGGCTGCTTCGAGGACTCGCGCCCCACCACGCACGCCGACCCGGTCTACAAGGTGCACGAGTCGATCTTCTACTGCGTGGCGAACATGCCCGGCGCGGTGCCGAACACCAGCACGTACGCGCTGACCAACGTCACCCTGCCGTACGCGCTGGAGCTGGCCAACCAGGGCTGGCGGGACGCGCTGCGCAACGATCCGGCGTTGGCGCTGGGCCTCAACACCCACGACGGCCAGGTCACCTACGGCCCGGTCGCCGAGGCGCACGGCATGCCCGTGCTCCCGCTGGCCGAGGTCCTGGGCTGACCGACTCCACTGTCGAACGGGCCGGTGCGGGCGTCGAGCCCGCGCCGGCCCTGCGCCGTGCCGTGCGCGGCTACCTCGACCACCTCACCGTCGAGCGCGGCCTGTCCGCGAACACCCTCGCCTCGTACCGCCGGGATCTGGACCGTTATCTCACGACCCTGGCCGAGGTCGGCGTCGCCGACCTCGCGTCGGTCGCCCCCGGCGTCGTCGAGTCGCACCTGGCCCGACTGCGCGCCGGCGACGACGACCATCCGCCCCTGGCCGTGTCGTCGGCCGCCCGCGCGGCCAGCGCGGTCCGCGGCCTGCACCGGTTCGCCCTGCGCGAGGGGCTGGCCGGCGCCGACCCGAGCCGGGACGTCCGCCCGCCCACCCCGCCGCGCCGGCTACCCCGCGCGCTGGGGGTCGACGACGTGGTCCGGCTGCTGGAGACCGCCGGCCCGGTCACCGCGACCGGCGACGGCGCGGCGCTCGCGCTGCGCGACCGGGCGCTGTTGGAGTTCCTGTACGGCACCGGCGCGCGGATCTCCGAGGCGACCGGCGCCGCCATCGACGACCTGGACGTTGACGAGGGCACCGTGCTGCTGCGCGGCAAGGGCGGCCGGATGCGCCTCGTCCCGATCGGCGGGTACGCCGTCGACGCGGTCCGCGCCTACCTGGTCCGGGCCCGCCCCGCCCTGGCCGCCGCCGGCCGGGGCACCCCCGCGGTCTTCCTCAACGCCCGGGGTGGCGCGCTGTCCCGGCAGGGCGCCTGGATGATCCTGCGCCACGCCGCCGCCCGCGCCGGACTGCCGGTGGACGGACCGTCGGCGGTGTCCCCGCACACCCTGCGCCACTCGTACGCGACACACCTGCTCGACGGCGGCGCCGACGTGCGGGTCGTCCAGGAACTGCTCGGCCATGCCTCGGTGACCACCACCCAGGTCTACACCCTCGTCACCGTCGAACGGCTGCGCGAGGTGTACGCCACGGCCCACCCGCGCGCCCGCGACTGACGCCCGGCCAGCACCGACCCCGACACGCCGGGCCGGTGCCGAACGCCCTGCTGGTCGGTGGCGTACAGTCGGCATCGGCGCGGACCTCCTGGGGCGACACGACCGGGGTGCGCAGCGGCGCCGCGAAGGACGTCGGACGGCTCCGACGCCGGGTGGGTCGTCGGGAGGGGGCAACGAGCACATGGCTGGCAACGGTGACCGTGCCGAGACGTGGACGTCGGAGCTCCGCGAGCAGCAGGCCGCGCTCGGAAACGACCTGGGTCCGGCCGACCCGGCCGCCTACACGATGCGCAAGCCCATCCCCGAGCCGATGCCCACCGATCGGCACGGTCCGGCGCGCATTATCGCGATGGCCAACCAGAAGGGTGGCGTCGGCAAGACCACCACCACTATCAACCTGGGCGCCGCTCTCGCCGAGTACGGCCGCAAGGTGCTGCTCGTCGACTTCGACCCGCAGGGCGCGCTCTCGGTGGGCCTGGGCGTCAACCCGCACAACCTCGACCTGTCCGTCTACAACCTGCTCATGCAGGACGACGTGACCGCCGAGGACGTCCTCATCAAGACCGACGTCGCGGGTCTGCACCTGCTGCCGGCCAACATCGACCTCTCCGCCGCCGAGATCCAACTCGTCAACGAGGTCGCCCGGGAGATGGCCCTGGCCCGGGTCCTGCGCTCGGTCCGCAAGGAGTACGACTACATCCTGATCGACTGCCAGCCCTCGCTCGGCCTGCTGGCGATCAACGCGCTGACCGTCGCACACGGCGTGCTCATCCCGCTCGAGTGCGAGTTCTTCAGCCTGCGTGGTGTGGCCCTGCTGCTCGACACCATCGACAAGGTGCGTGAACGCCTCAACTTCGACCTGGAGCTCGAGGGCATCCTCGCCACCATGTACGACAGCCGCACCACCCACTGCCGCCAGGTGTTGCAGCGGGTGGTCGAGGCGTTCGGCGACAAGGTCTACCAGACGGTCATCACCAAGACGGTGAAGTTCCCCGAGTCCACCGTGGCCGGTGCCCCGATCACGACGATGGATCCGGCCTCCTCCGGGGCGCGCAACTACCGTCAGCTGGCCCGCGAGGTGATCGCCGCCCAGTCGGAGCGGTAGCCGGAACGCCCGGTGCCCGCCTCGTGGACTACGGTCGTGCGGTGACCGCGCCACCCCTCGACCCGCCCGACACCGCCGATCCGGCCGTGGTCGACGGTGCGCAGTCCGCTGGGTTCACGGTGCGACTGGCCAACTTCACCGGCCCCTTCGACCTGCTGTTGCAGCTCATCGGCAAACACAAGCTCGACGTCACCGAGGTGGCCCTGCACACGGTCACCGACGAGTTCATCGCCTACATCCGGGCCATGGGCGACGACTGGGACCTCGACGAGGCCAGCGAGTTCCTGCTCATCGCCGCGACCCTGCTCGACCTGAAGGCCGCCCGGCTGCTGCCCTCCGCCGACGTGGAGGACGAGGAGGACCTCGCCCTGCTGGAGGCCCGCGACCTGCTTTTCGCCCGCCTGTTGCAGTACAAGGCGTACAAGGAGGCGGCGGCCCACATCGCCGAGTTGGAGGCGGTCGGCGGCCGGCGCTACCCCCGCGCGGTGAGCCTGGAGCCCCGCTACGCCGAGGCGCTGCCCGACCTGGTGCTCGGCATCGGCCCGCAGCGGCTGCTGAAGCTGGCCGTGAAGGCGATGACCCCGAAGGTGGCGCCGGAGGTGTCCATCGCCCACGTGCACATGGTGCGGGTCAGCGTGCGGGAACACGCGGCGATCCTCACCGCCCGGCTACGCCGGGCCGGCACGGCGACGTTCTCGCTGCTCTGCGCCGACTGCGAGGCCACCCTGGAGGTGGTGGCGCGGTTCCTGGCGCTGCTGGAGCTGTACCGGGAGGGTCTGGTGGCCTTCGTGCAGGAGCAGGCCCTGGAGGAGCTGACCGTCCGCTGGACGGGCCCCGCCGACGGCGAGACCGACCTGCACGTCGACGAGTACGCCGGCGTCGCAGCCGAGCCTGACCCGCCCACCGAGTCCGACCCGCCCACCGAGCCCGACCCGCTCAACGGGCCGGACGCGGCGGGGCCGGTGGTGGCGGGGGTGGCCGGCGGTTCGGCCGGGACGGGAACGACGGAGGGTGAGCCGGATGAGTGACGAGGAACGCCGCGACTCGCTGGCTGACCAGGCCGCCGCCTGGGTTCCGCCGTGGGAACGCCCGCCGGCCCCCACCACCGCACCCGCCCAGGCCGAGGCCGCACCTGCCGAAGTGGAAACCGTCCCCGCTGGGGTGGAGTCGGCCCCCGCTGAGATGGAGGCCGCCCCCGCTGAGGTGGAGTCGCCTTCCGCTGGGGTGGAGAAGGCCTCCGCTGAGGCAGAGACGGCACCCGCCGAGCCAGGGACCGCTTTCGCTGAGGCCGCTGATCCAGCCGAGCCGAGCGTGGCCGCCGACACCACAGTGGCGATCGGGTCCAGCGAGACGCCCGAGCCCGCCGTTTCCGCAGAGGCGGCGACACCAGCGGTGGCAACCGAGGCCGACGAGGGCCGGGTGACCACTGGGGCCGACGAGGGCCGGGTGACGACCGGGGCCGACGAGGGCCCGGTGCCGGCTGGGGCGGCGGGTCGGGGCGTACCCCGGCGGGAGCCCGTGGGGCGGCGGCGGGCGGCTGTCGTGCCGGAGCCCGCGCCCGACCTGCCCGACGCCGAGCTGCGCGGCGCGCTGGAGGCGATCCTCCTGGTGGTGGACGAACCGGTCAGCGAGCTGGTCCTGGCCCAGGTGCTCGAGCAACCGGCCGAGCGGATCGGGCCGATGCTCGACGACATCGCGGCCGGCTACACGGCCGCCGGGTACGGGTTCGAGCTGCGCCGGGCGGCCGGCGGTTGGCGGTTGTACACCCGGCCGGAATACGCTACGTACGTCGAGCGGTTCGTCCTGGACGGGCAGTCCGTGCGGCTGACCCAGGCGGCGTTGGAGACTCTGGCCGTGGTCGCGTACAAGCAGCCGGTGACCCGGTCGCGGATCTCGGCCATCCGGGGTGTCAACTGCGACGGCGTCATCCGTACGCTGGTCACTCGCGGCCTCGTCGAGGAGTGCGGCACCGAATCGGACAGCGGGGCGTTCCTCTACCGGACCACCACGCTGTTCCTGGAGAAGCTCGGGCTGAACACCGTCGACGAATTGCCACCTCTCGCACCCTTCCTGCCCGACGACGTAGAAGAGCTTGCCGATGCGACCCGATAACCGTTCCCCGAAGTCCGACGCCCCCGTCTACGAGGGCGCGGAACGCCTGCAGAAGGTGCTCGCCGCCGCCGGCGTGGGTTCCCGCCGCGCCTGTGAGGATCTGATCTTCCGGCGTCGGGTCACCGTGGACGGGCGCGTGGCCAAGCTCGGCGACAAGGTCGACCCGGCCAACGCCGTGATCCACGTGGACGGCGAGCGCCTCCAGGTCGACGTCCGCCTCGTCTACGTGGCGATGAACAAGCCGCGCGGTGTGGTCACCACCATGTCGGACGACAAGGGGCGCAACGAACTGGCCGAGTTCATCGGCAACCGGTTGGACCAGCGGGTCTACCACGTCGGGCGGCTCGACGCGGACAGCGAGGGCCTGCTGCTGCTCACCAACGACGGCAACCTCGCGCACAAGCTCATGCACCCCTCCTACGAGGTGCTGAAGACCTACCTGGCCGAGGTGGTCGGGCCGATCCCGCGCAACCTGAGCAAGCGGCTCCTCGCCGGTATCGAGCTGGAGGACGGGCCGGTCAAGGTCGACTCGTTCAAGGTGGTGGGCACCCTGGGCAAGAGCGCCCAGGTGGAGCTGAGCCTGCACGAGGGCCGCAAGCACATCGTCCGGCGGTTGATGGACGAGGTCGGGCACCCGGTCACCCGTCTGGTGCGTACCTCGATCGGACCGATCCGGTTGGGCGATCTGCGCACCGGGCGTCTCCGGCGCCTGACCAACGCGGAGGTCGCCGCGCTGTTCCGCGCGGTGGGTGACTGACCCCCGAGTTCGGGGTACGGCTGCCGGTAGGCTCCGCAGCGGCCGGGAAGCGGCCGCCGGAGGTGGCGTGGGTCGCCTCGGGCGGCGACGCGCGCGGGCCCGACGAGGGTCCCGGGCATGATGGACGACGATGGACAACCGCTTGCGGCGCCAGCACCGGGCGATCCGCGAGGTACGGGCTGAGGAGGACACGGTGGAGGAAAACGTACGGACCGAGCGATGTGTGGTCGCTGTGGACGGGCCGTCCGGTTCGGGAAAGTCCACCGTGTCGCGGCGACTCGCCGTGAGCATCGGTGCGCGCTACCTGGACACCGGGGCGATGTACCGGGCGATCACGTGGGCCGTGCTGCGCTCCGGCGTGGACCTGACCGACGCCGCGTCGGTGGCCAAGGTCGCCGGCGAGGTCAAGCTGCACATCGGCACCCACCCGCAGGGGTACGCCGTGACCGTCGACGGTGTGGGCGTGGACGCGTACATCCGCGGCCCCGAGGTGACCCAGGCGGTGTCCGCCGTCGCCGCCGTGCCGGCGGTACGGGAGCTGCTGGTCAACCGGCAGCGCGAGATGATCGTCAACGCGGGCCGGATGGTGGTCGAGGGCCGGGACATCGGCTCGGTCGTGGCGCCGGACGCCGACCTGAAGGTCTTCCTGACCGCCTCCGAGGCCGCGCGCGCGGCCCGGCGTAGCGCGGAGGACGCCTCCGACGTGGCGGCCACCGCCGCCGACCTGGCCCGCCGCGACCGGCTCGACTCGACCCGCAAGGTCAACCCGCTGGCCCAGGCACCGGATGCCGTCGTGCTGGACACCACCGAGCTGGGCATCGACCAGGTCGTAGCCCGGCTGCGTGACCTGCTCACCGAGCGGGGCGTGGCATGAGTAGCGATGGAATCGGCTGGGTCGAGCTGCGCGAGCCTGACCTCGCCGTCGAGGAGCCGACCGGCCCGCAGCCGGTGGTGGCCGTGGTGGGCCGTCCCAATGTGGGCAAGTCCACCCTCGTCAACCGGATCATCGGCCGTCGGCAGGCGGTCGTGGAGGACATCCCCGGGGTGACCCGGGACCGGGTGCCGTACGACGCGCAGTGGAACGGCCGGTCGTTCACCGTCGTGGACACCGGCGGTTGGGAACCGGACGCGAAGGACCGCGCGGCGGCCATCGCCGCGCAGGCCGAGACGGCGGTGGTCACCGCCGACGTGGTCCTCTTCGTGGTCGACGCCATGGTCGGCTCCACCGACGTGGACGAGGCCGCGGTGAAGATGCTGCGCCGCAGCGCCAAGCCGGTGATCCTGGTGGCGAACAAGGCCGACAACACCTCCATCGAGATGGAGGCCGTGTCGCTATGGGGGCTCGGCCTCGGTGAGCCGTTCCCGGTGTCCGCCCTGCACGGGCGCGGTTCCGGCGACCTGCTGGACGCCATTCTCGCCGCGCTGCCGGAGGCCCCGGCGATCGTCGAGAACCGGCCGCGTGGACCGCGCCGGGTGGCGCTGGTCGGCCGGCCGAACGTGGGCAAGTCCAGCCTGCTCAACCGCTTCTCCGGCGAGGATCGGGCGGTCGTCGACTCGGTCGCCGGCACCACAGTGGACCCGGTCGACAGCCTGGTCGAAATCGGTGGCCAGACCTGGCAGCTGGTCGACACGGCCGGCCTGCGCAAGCGCGTCGGCAAGGCCAGCGGCACCGAGTACTACGCCAGCCTGCGCACCGCCGGCGCGATCGAGGCCGCCGAGGTGGCCGTCGTGCTCCTGGACGCCAGCGAGCCGATCAGCGAGCAGGACCAGCGGATCCTGTCGATGGTGACCGAGGCCGGCCGGGCGCTGGTCATCGCGTTCAACAAATGGGACCTGGTCGACGCCGACCGCCGGTTCTACCTCGACAAGGAGATCGACCGGGAGCTGCGCCGCATTCCCTGGGCGATCCGACTGAACCTGTCGGCCATGACCGGCCGCGCCGTCGACAAGCTGGCCCCGGCCCTCAACAAGGCCCTCGCCAGCTGGGAGACGCGCGTACCGACGGCACACCTCAACCAGTGGCTCACCGCGCTCGTGCAGGCCACCCCGCACCCGGTGCGCGGCGGCCGCGCGCCCCGCATCCTGTTCGCCACGCAGGCAGGGGTGGCCCCGCCGCGGTTCGTGCTGTTCACCACGGGGCCGCTCGACGCCGGCTACCAGCGGTTCGTCGAGCGCAAGCTCCGCGAGGAGTTCGGGTACGAGGGCAGCCCCATCGAGATCTCCGTACGCCCGCGCAAGAAGCTCGGCCCCGGCGGCCGGGGCAAGGCGCACGGCTGACTCCTGGCGCTTTCTCGGGTGGGCCAGACGGTTACCGTCTGGCCCACCCCCCTAGGACGCTTCAGGGGTTGTGGGGTGGTTCGCTGCCCCGACAATGCGGGTGGGGCCTGTGCGGACGGCTCGGGAGTGCTGCGCTAAGCTGTACCGGCTGTCGCAGGGGGAACTCTGCGGGGGCGGGACGTGGCGCAGCTTGGTAGCGCACTTGACTGGGGGTCAAGGGGTCGTCGGTTCGAATCCGGCCGTCCCGACAGACAAAAAGCCCTGACCAGCGGAAACGCTGGTCAGGGCTTTAAGTTTGTCTATGGGGTTTTGAACCGCCCCCCGAAAACCCCCCATTTACCGGGGTCGACAACCAGGTTCGTCATCCATGCGCATCGTTGGGCACGGTGGGTGCGGGATGTTGCCGGCTTCCGTGGTCGGTGCCGAGTCGCTCGAGGATGTCCGAGACGTCCGGGGCACGGGCGGGCTTGGCGATGTAGTACGTGGCGGTGACTTCCTCGCTGGAGTGCCCAAGCTGTGCTGCGGCGCTTTTCGTGTCGGTCTCTTCCTTGATGAGGGTGGCCACGGTCTTGCGGAAGGTGTGGGGGGTGACCCAGGCGAGGTCGGTGTCGGCGCGAGCTTCACGCCACTGACGGCGGACGTTATTGGGTGAGAGCCAGGTGCCGCGTCGGGAGGCGAAGATCGCGTCGTGGGGGTTGTCGGCGGCGACGCCAGCAGCACCTCGGGAGTGTCCGCGCCGCGACGAGCTTGCGGGCCAGGATCATGCCGACGGCGAAGCGGGGTAGGACGACCATCCGCCAGCCGGCGTCGCTCTTGGTCCAGGGTTGGCGGAAGAAGCCCTGGCCTTTGACGAAGACGAGCGTGCCGCAGATCGTCAGGGTGGGGCGTTCGGCGGCGAGGTCGAGGTCCTCCCATCGCAGGGCAAGGATCTCGCCGATGCGGGCGCCGGTGGCGAGCATCAGGTCGACGATATCCGCCAGGTCGCCGCTGTGCCGTGGTCCAGGCTTTCCGGGGATGGGTCGCTGCCAGTCGCGGATGGCCGTCCGGACGGCCTGGAGGTTCTCGTCGGTGAGGGCGACGACCGTGCGGCGGGGTTTGCGGAGCCGGCCGGTGTCGCGTACGGGGTTGGTGGGGATCGCGCCGTGGCGTACGGCCAGGGCGAACATCTGGCTCAAGACGACTTTGGCGCCCTTGGCCGCCGAGGGATGGTCCTTGGCGATGTCGCGCAGGAACCGATCCAGGCGCCCGACGCTGGCTTCTCTGATTCGGAGGTTGCCCAGGGCGGGCAGGATCGCGTTGCGCGTGCTGGTTTCGTATCGCTGGATGGTCTGTGGTGCGATCCGTTCCTCGGTGGTGATCTCTTCGATCCAGAGGTCGGCGAGTGTGCTGAGGCGGGTCTCGCGGGTGATCTCGTCGTCGTTGGGAGTGGTGCGGTCACGTAGCTTGACCTTCAGCGCTCGTTCCGCGGCCGGGTCGGTGGTGCCGGTGGCCTCGATGTCGCGGGTCTTGCCGTCGTAGTCGCGGAACCGTGCTCGTGCGCGGAACCGATTGGGTCCGAGCTTCTGCGTGCGGATCTTGCCCCAGGTGCCGATGGGTAGTTCAGGTCGGGCCATGGGGTCAGCGCTCCGCGTCGGTGTGGTCGTCGAGCCAGCGTTCGACTTCGCTGCGCCGGTAGCGCAGGGTGTTGCCGACGCGGATGGCGCGTGGTCCCTTGCCTCGGCTGTGCCAGGCGTAGAGGGTGTTCTTCGGCTTGCCCAGCCAGGCGGCGACGTCATCGATGGTCAGGAGAGGGTCGGGCCGCCACTCGGGGGGAGTCGGGGCGGTCATCACTGACCCGCCGTGACGGGCGAACTGGGCTGCGGGTATGGCCTGCCGGGATCGGTGGTTGCATCGGGCCGTACGACCCCGGGGATGGGCTGTGAGTTGGGCGTGCACGGATCGGGTGTCCTTTCAACGTCCCGGCCCGCGTGGGACCGGGTGTCGGTGGCGCTGCCGTTGGGTTTGCTGTTCGCCGGGCGCGCCGGGTGTGCACGTCGATCCATCCGGGACGGGGTGAAGGCATCAAGCCGATCAGCGTGCGCATGGGCGCTGACTGATCGGCCCTGGGTGAAGTCGTGCCGGGGTGACCGCGGGGCGCGGAGGACCACGACGTCTTCATGCTGGACGAGCCATTGCGGGTCGCCGGTGGCGATGGCGTCACGGGTGTTCTTCTGCTGAAAGAACGAGGCCCGGGGGATGATCACGCTGTCGCGGACGCCGCAGATGAGGGCGATGCATTCCTCGACGAGTTCGAGGCCGGCGTTGATGCCGGCGGCGACGACCATCCCGGGGATGTCGATGAGTTCGCCGTGGCGGCGGTAGGGGCGGGCGGTGACGACGACGTGTCCGCCGGGACGCAGCAGTGTCCGGCATCCGGCGAGGATCGCGGTGAACCCGTCAGCCAGCTCGCCGTGACTGCGGTAGGCGAGGTTGTCGGCGCCGCCATACCTGTGGTTGATCTTGCGGACCTTGCCTCGTCTCGGGCCGGGCGTGCGAACGTGGCCGTGGGTGGACGACCCGTACGGCGGTGAGGTGATCACCAAGGAGACTTGCCCGTGCAGGCTGGCCGGCAGCAGTGCCGGTAGCGCGGTTGAGTCCCCGTGGTAGATCTCGCCCCGGCCCGATGCCCCGGTCTGGAGGGTGTGGCGGATGTTGTCCGCCGCCCTGGCGACCCATTCCGCTTCGTACTCGACCCCGACGCCGTGACGGCCGAGGCGCATGGCCTCGATGACGGTGGTACCGATGCCGGCCATGGGATCGAACACCACGTCACCGGGGTTGGTGTAGGTGCGGATGGCGTACCGGGGGATGGTCGGCAGCATCTTGCCGGGGTGCGTCAACGACTCCGGGGTGTACCGGCCGCGCCGCAGGTTCCGCGATGCGGTTTGACCAGTGAGCCAGACCGCACCGAGGTAGCCCTCGGCGAGCAGGGCTGCCAGATCGGACGCGCCGGGGTGCGGCGGTTCGGAGTCGTGGGGGCCGGCGGTGTGGAACGGCGGACGGGGCTCAGGCACGGGCGTTTTCCTCACCGGTGGCGGTGGTGGCGAATACGAGCAGGTCTCGGAAGGTCGGCAGGTGGCGGCCGGCGAGTAGACGGCGGCCGTCGTCGGCCTCGTCGGGGTGTTCTGGGGCGGTGCGTGGCTCGTGCTCGGGCAGCGGGACGAGGACGGCGGGGATGTGCTGGTGGTAGAAGAGTCCGGCGGCGCGGGCGGCGGCGATGACCGTGGCGCGGTGGCTGACCTCGTCCGGCTGGGGCGGCGAGGCGGTGAGTCCGACGAGCAGGAAACCGCCGGGGCGTAGCAGAGGCCGCCAGGTGCTCATTGCTGTGGCGATGCCATCTCGGGTGAGGCCCTGTGCGCTCTTCGGCAGGGTCGCCAGGATCAGCTCGACACGTGGGCCGGGACGTCGCAGGGCGTGGCGGATCCGGCGTTCGGGAGCGGGCGGCATGAGGCGCACCTGCAGGCCGTGGCGACCGGTGAACAGCCGGGCCGGTATTCGGTTCAGGTAGGCGGTCGCGGCGGTGGCGGCGGGGTGCGCGTCGAGGTCGAGCACCACGTCACCGGCTTGGGTGTAGCGGCGGATGAGGTAGGGGAGGTGGTTCGGGGGTAGCCCGTGCCAGTCCGGCACTGCCGGACGGGGCGTGCGCGGGACGTGGGTTCGGGGCAGGAGCAGTCCGACCGGTGCCGGCTGAGGCCGGTCACCGGGGGCGGTGGAGCTGGGCTTCGGCATGGGCGTGTGGGCCGCGTCCGCCGACAAGCGCTGACACTAGTACGGCAGCCGCCGTTCGTGATCATGGTTGGAGTTCGATGGTGAGTCGGCGGGCGTAGTGGGCTCGTCTGGCTCGTGCTTGGTGTCGGCGTCGCCAGCGTGACCAGCGCAAACGGTAGGCGATGCTGCGGGTCGGGTGGGTGAGCAGGACGTTGATCAGGCGGCGGATTTCGTTGACGGTCAACTCGATCATGTCGGGTTGGGCCGGGCGGTGGGCTGATCGGGCGTCGGCGGTGCAGATCGCGAGGACAGCGAGGGCGGCCAGGGCCAGGGTGGTGAACCGGTGCCAGGACGTCCAGAGGCGGACCTGGTGCTGGTCAAGCCCGACTTGGCCCTTTGCGGCTTGGAAGGACTCCTCCACGATCCAGCGAACTCCGGCCACTCGCACGAGGTGGGCGAGGGTGACCGGTCCGGGTGTCCAGCAACGGTAGAAGGCCAGCTCACCGGTGGTGTTGTTACGGCGGATCAGCAGGCTGTGCCGGCCGTCGTCGTCAGGGTCGCCGTCAGGGCCGACGTCGGCCAGCCAGGCCCAGTCGTAGAACCGTGGCCCTTTCGACCCGTCGCCGGCACTGCGCCGGGTCCACGCGGTGGCGGGCAGGCTCTCGGCCAGCCGGTCAGCGCGGCAGCGGGTCTTAGCGCCGTCGATCGGCACGAGGTGATCGCAGGAGACCGCCAGGACGTAACCCAGGCGGTGTTTGCGCATTTCACCTCGCAGCCGGGTGTTGTTGCCGTAGGCCTCGTCCGCGGCGACCCATCGGGCCGGGACCAGGGCCTTCACGGCGGCGGTGATCATGTCGTCGGCCAGCTCGGATCGGGTGGCGAACACGACGTCGTCCGGGACGCCGGCCTGCTCACACCGTCGGCGGTCCTCGGTCCAGGACTTCGGCAGGTAGACCCGCCGGTCGATCAGAGTGTGCCCGTGTTTGCTCGCGTAGGCCAGGAACACGCCGACCTGGGCGTTCTCGATCCGCCCGGCCGTGCCGGTGTACTGACGTTGCACGCCGACGGTGTGCACCCCCTTCTTCAGATCCCCGGTCTCGTCGACGACGAGGACACCGTCGGGGTCACCGAGCCGGTCGACGACGACCTGCCGCACGTCGTCACGCACCGCGTCGGCGTCCCACTTCGCCCGGTACAGCAACCTTTGCATCGCATCCGGTCGGGCATGCCCGACCTGCTCCGCCACCTGCCAGCAGGTCTTGACCTCCAACTCGGCCAACAGTCCGGTGACGAACCCGACCGCCGCCCGGCGGGGCTCAACCCGACAGAACCGCCCGGCGAACGAGTCGATCACCAGGTCGATGGTTCGTCGCCACCGGACAGGCTCTACGCTGTGGCTCTCGGCCACCGCAAGGTCTGATGTTGTGTCCACAACACACAGACGATCATGCGGTGGCCGTCCTCGTTCCCGCGGGATCGATCCGAGGTCACCTCACGAACGGCGGCTGCCGTACTAGGACGAGGGGCGTCGGCGCCGAGACTCAATAGCCCGAGTTAGCTGGGCTATGCCCTCCTCGGAGATGCCGTCGCGCGCTCCCGGTCGCGGAGTACTGCGTCGACCCGTAGCCCACCGGCAAGCTGCAACCGGGGATGGTGCGGAGGGACACGCCGCGGGCGGTGAGGGCGGCGTACCGGTCGCTGCGGAGCAATCATCCGTTGTAACCGCCACGCCGCCGACGGGCAGGGCTGCGACAGCGCGCGCGGGTCGTCGCGGGTCAACGCGTCGTGGTCGACCATCGCGACGTTGATCCCGGCTTCGCAAGCAGCGTGGGCTTTGGGCGCGAAGTGGTCGTCGGGCAGACGCAGCCTCCAAAGTGGTCGGTGTCATTCCTGCGCCCGGCAAGACACACGACCGTTACTTGCGGTACCGGTACGGAGGCGGGATGTCTGTTTTCGGTCGTCCTGTTCGATTGCAACCCCGACGCTCAGTCAGCTTTCAGCCGGGTATCAGGCGCGGCCTGACAGGTCAAGATCTTGTGCGGTCGGTATCAGCGCCCCTACGCTCCGCTAGCCATTCGGCATTGAACATGACGGGGAGGTTGCGGTGCGGGTTGGGGCTTGGCGTTCCAGCGTGTTCAGGCTGTTGACGAGAGACGGTGCAGCGGCTTGGGCGCGTCGTTTGGCTATGGTGTTGATCCTGGTGCTCGTCGCGACGCTGTCTGATCTACCGGCCCGGCCGGCCCGGCCTGTTCAGGCGGCCGCGGCGCCCGCGCCCGCGCCGAATGTGACGTGTCCAGTTGCGCGGCCCGACGAGGTGTCGGCTGGCGTTGCGGCAAAGTTGTGTGGTGCGCGGGTGGAGGTTGCGAACCGGCGGACCGAGACGACGCAGGTGTTCGCCAACGCCGATGGCACGCTGACGGAGGAACAGGCCTTTGCCCCGGTTCGGGTCCGCCAGGGCGACAACACCTGGGTGCCCGTTGACCTCACCCTTGAGCGGCGGTCCGACGGCGTCGTCGCGCCGAAGGCGCACCCGCGCAGCCTGGCCTTTGCCGGAGCAACGTCGGGCGCCGGGGAGCACGAGGTGGCCTCCCTTGGCACTGGGCCCGAGCGGGCGCGGCTCGTCTGGCCCGGCCCGCTGCCCGAGCCGGTGCTGTCCGGGCGGACGATTACGTACCCGGACGTGCGGCCGGGCGTGGATCTGGTGTTCCATGTCCACTCCACCGGTTACGAGCAGCACCTCGTCGTGAAGGATCGGGTAGCGCTGGCGCAGGTGCGAAAGCTGCGTTTGCCGCTGCTCAGCGGCAAGCTCACCGTTGCGGCCGACGGCAGTGGCGGTCTGGTCTTCAAAAACGCTCGTGGCCGGCAGGTCGGCGTGGCCCAGACGCCGCTTATGTGGGACGCGAGGGTCTCGCCTCTCTCCGGTGAGCATGTCAACCGCGGTCCAGTCAGGTTGCGCATGGTGGCAGCCGGCGTAGGCCGGAGCGTGATGGAGTTGACCCCGGACGCGAAGTTCCTGGCCCGATCCGACCTGACCTTTCCCGTGACCATTGACCCGCCGACGTCGCTGTCGGCGTCGTTCGACGCGTTCGTCCAGAACGACTACTCCAGCGACCAGTCCGGGTCCAGCGACCTGAAGTTGGGCTACTCCAACGACGGCGGCACCTTCTACGCCCGCTCCTACCTGCGGTTCAACGCCAGCGGCTTCGCCGGCAGCCGCGTCGTCAGCGCGAAGTTGCGGCTGTGGAACTACCACTCCTGGTCGTGCACGGCCGCCTCGTGGGAGGCCTGGCGGACCGACACCGTCGACTCGTCGGTGCGCTGGACCAACCAGCCGACCGCTCGGGCGAAGGTCGGCACCTCGACCGAGACCCGGGGATACAACTCTTCCTGCGGCGACGGCTACGTCTACATCGAGGTCGGCGGCGCGTTGCAGCACAGCGCGGACAACAACCTGAGCAGCGCCAGCGTGTTGCTGCGGGCCACCTCGGAGAGCTCTACGGCCGGCTGGAAGCGGTTCGACTCCGCCGAAGGCGCCCATCCACCGCTGGTGACCATCACCTATAACAGCGCCCCGTCCGCGCCGTCCGCCCTGGCGGTCGCCCCCTGCTACACCGCGTGCGGATCCGGCGCCCGGACCTCGTCGCTACGTCCGACGCTGTCGGCGAAGCTCGCCGACGCGAACGCCGGTCAGACTCTGCAGGCCGAGTTCGTGGTGCGTAACAAGGCCACCCAGGCGGTGGTGAGCTCGTCTGGACTGCGTTCTGGCAGCCCGGCCTGGTCGAACGGCTCGACTGCCTCGTGGTCGGTGCCGGTTGACCTGGTCAACGGCTCTCAGTACGAGTGGCAGGTCCGCGCCAAGGACCCGTGGAACTACGGCGGGTGGACGGCGTGGACGCCGTTGACGGTGGACACCGAGAAGCCGGGCGTGCCGTTCGTCTCGGCGGCGATCTACCTCGACGATGGACAGCCGCACGGCGGCGCCGCCCAGCCCGACACGTTCACCTTCACCCCGGCCAGCGGCAGCACCGACCTCGCCGCGTTCGTCTACAAGTTCGACTACGACAGCGCGGCGACCACCGTCGCCGCGACCGGCGCGAAGTCGGTGACCCTCACGCCCCGCGACGGCCATCGCACGCTGACCGTGCAGGCGAAGGACTCCGCGGGCAACCTGTCCAACCCCAACCAGTACGTCTTCGACGCCGGTAACGCCGCGCTCGCCGAGCCGCTGCCCGGCGCGACCATCGTCAAGCGCACCAAGCTGCGGATCACCACCCCCGTCGCCGGTTACACCCGCACGTACTTCGAGTACCGGCGCGGCCCCGGCGGGGCAACCCTGCCGGTGCCGTCGGCGAACCTCACCTCCGCCACCGGCGCGCCGATCACCGCCACCGCCGCCAGCCCGGTCGCCCTGTCGACACTCGGCGGATACGCGATCTGGAACGCCACCGACACCCTCGGCCTGATCGGCGGCGTCGTCGAGGTCCGGGCGCACCTCTACACCGCCACCGGCACCACGCCCGCATACACCATCCCGTGGGTCCGGGTCAGCGTTGACTCCAGCGGTGACGGCGCCGCCGACGACGAGGTCGGCCCCGGCTCGGTCAACCTGCTCACCGGCGACTACTCGCTCTCCTCCACCGACGCCGAGGAACTGGGCCTGTCGGTCACCCGCGCGGCCTCCTCGCGCAACCCGGCCGACGGATACCAGCCGATGGCGCAGCGCCTCACCCCCAACCAGCAGCAGGTCTCCACCGACCTGACCGGCTTCACTGTTCCCACCACGTCGTCCGCGCTGCGCTCTACCGCCCGCGGTCAGGGTGAGACCACGCCGGCCGACTCGCTGGAGATCACCCCGGTCACCACGACCAGCAACGACACCTATGTGGCGGTCGGCGGCGACGACGGGGGGATGCGGCTGAGCATGAGCCCCGGCAAGACGTACCGGATGACCGGCTGGATCTACGTGCCGTCCGCCACCGGCCTGGTGCCCGCGCACACCGCGCGGGGTTTGCGGATCGTCGGTTTCCACAAGGTCGGCACCACCTACACCGAGGTCCCCTCCCCGATGGCCGGCTACACCGACGGCTGGCAGGAACTCTCGGTCGACATGACTGTCCCCGCCGGGGCCACCGAAGCGTTCTTCCGGCTCTACAACGGCATGCAAGGCGGCTCCGGCCGCAAGGTCTACTGGGACAACCTTTCCGTCACCGAAATCGTCGCCCCGTTCGGCCCGTCCTGGACCGGCGGCGCCACCGGCGGCGCAGCCGATGTCGACTACACCACCGTCACGCTGCCCGAGCCATCGCTGGCCCGGGTGAACACCATCGACGGAAGCTGGATCACCTTCGCCAAGAACCCCGACGGCACCACCTTCACACCTGAACCAGGCTCGGAAGGTCTGGTGTTGAGCAAGGTCGGCACCACCGCTTACCGCCTCACCGATATAGACGGCACAACTACCGAATTCACCCAGCAGAGCGGTGTTTGGGCTGCGACGTCGTCTTGGACGGCCGAGTCGGACACAACCTCCCGCTACATTTACGACACCACGGGCAGCCGGCTGCTACTTAAGAAGATCATCAACCCGGTCGAGCCAGGAGTCGGTGATTGCTCTGCGGCCAGCCCGGCCCGCGGCTGTGAGGTACTGGAGTACGAGTACGCCAGTTCCACCACCCCCGGCCTGAGCCAGACCACCTTCGGTGACTACCTCGACCGGGTCGCCAGCGTGAAGCTGTGGGCGTGGGATCCAGAGACCGCCGCGATGACCGAGACACACCTGGCTCGATACGCCTACGACGACCAGGGCCAGCTCCGAGAGGTGTGGGACCCGCGGATTAGCCCGGCACTTAAGACCACCTACGAATACGGCGGCGGTCGGATCACCAAGTCCACACCGCCAGGCCAGCTACCCTGGCACCTCGACTACGGCAACCCGGACGTCGACTCCGCCGCCCTCCGCTGGGACCTCGACGCAGGCTCCGGCACCAGCGTCATCGACTCCTCCGGCGGCGGTCGCACCGGCGCCATGGCCTCCGGCGTGTACTGGACGCAGGGCAACGACCCCGACAACCCGGCCGACCGGGCCGCCACCCTGACTGGCGGCACCGGCCAGCAGATCAGCGTCGCCGGCAGCGCTCTGTCCAACACCGCCTCGTACACCGTCTCGGCGTGGGTCCGGTTGACCGACAAGTCCGCCAACCGGACCGCCGTGTCCAAGGACGGATCGCGCACGAGCGGCATGTTCCTCAACTACGTTGCCGCCGACGACCGATGGGCGTTCTCCCGGGTCAGCGCCGACAGCGACAGTGCAACCCCCATTAGGGCAACCTCGAACACCTCGCCCGTGCTCGGCAAATGGACGCATCTGACTGGCGTCTACGACACCGCCAGCGGCCGGATGAAGCTCTACGTCGACGGCGTTCCGCAGACCACCAGCGCCGCCGTCGGCGGCTGGAACGCCACCGGCGGCTACGTCGTCGGCCGAGGCAAGTGGGCCGGCGCCGCCGCGAACATCTGGCACGGCGGCATCGACGACGTCCGCGTCTACGGCAAGGCCCTCACCGACGCCCAAGTCGCCGACCTGGCCGGCGACGAGAGCGCCGGCAAGCTGCTCAAGGTACGCCGAGTTGCCCTCCAACAGGGCTCGAAGACCGCCACCGACGGGGAGATCGCCACCACCGTCGTCTACAACGTGCCACTCACCCAGGCCGCAGGCGGCCCATACAACCTCGACTCAGCCGCCATCTCCACTTGGGGCCAGGTCGACCTGCCCACCGACGCGACGGCTGTGTTCGGACCGGAAGACAACCCTGGCCGGAGCAGCGCCAGCCCGGCTGCACCAGGCACCAACGGCTATCGCTACGCCACCGTCCACTACCTCTCGGGAGGCGGCAAGGAAGCCAATACCGCGACACCTGGCGGCCACATCGACACCCAGGAGTACGACCGCTTCGGCAACGTCATCCGAACGTTGGAGGCCACCGATCGGGCGTTGGCTCTAGGCACCCTACCCGGCGCCGAAGCCTACTTGGCCGAACTGGGCCTGCCGGGCTCGGACACCGCGACCCGGGCCCTCGCCCTGTCGACCATCAACACCTACGCCTCCGACGGTATCGACCTAGTCGACGTGCTCGGCCCTACGCAGACTTTGGTGCTTGAGAACGCTTTGGCGGATCCGGACGGCACTGGTCCGTTGGAAGCCAAGTCCCCTGGCGCCACCGTCATCGGGCGTGCTCACATCGTCAACAAGTACGACGAGGGTAAGCCGGATGGCGCTGCGTACCACCTGGTCAGCACCGAGACGAAGGGCGTGCAGGTGGTCGGCTACCCAGACGCCGACGTGCGGATCAGCCGGAAGAACTACAACGCAGAGTATGGCGGCGTGTCCGGCTGGACGCTGAAGAAGCCGACCAGGGAGATAGCCGACGCGAGTGCTGGCGGAATGAACCTCAGTTCGGGCGCGGTGTATGACACCGCCGGCCGGATCTTGAAGTCGGTGGGAATCGGGTCTTCCGGAAATGACGCCAGGACACAGGAAACCGTTTACTACACCGCCGGCCCCAACAGCCAGGACAGTGCGTGTGGCGGCAAACCGGAGTGGGCGGGCCAAACTTGTGCCACCCGGGCGGCCGGGTCGGTCACCGGCCACGACCCAGCCCGAATGACCACCACCCTGCCAATCCGTCGCGTCGCTGAATACACCCGTTACGGCAACGAGGCCGTAGTGACAGAGACCGCAGGGGGTAAGTCCCGGACGACTACCAGCGTGTACGACCCTGCGGCCCGGGTGATCAGCGAAGCGATCACCTCCGAGGAAGGCGCGACCGTCGACACGGTCAACACCGAGTACAGCTCGACTTCAGGCGAGTCCACGGTCACCCACACGGGCGGAGCCGCCATCAGTCGAGAGTACGACCTGCTGGGCCGCCTAGCCTCGTACACAGACGCTGATGGTGCGACCACAGTCAATGAGTTCGACCGCTTCGGCAAGTCCGTGAAGGTGTCCGATCCAACCGGGGTCGTTAGCTTCAGCTACGATCGGCTGGCCGAGCCTCGTGGCCTTCTGACCAGCGTCACTGACAGTGTCGCCGGCACGTTCTCGGCGAGGTATGCCCCTGACGGGCAGTTGACCGAGCTGAAATATCCGGGTGGTCTCACCCGCAGCGATCGGCTGGACGCCAACTTGCAACCGGTGGAGCGCACCTACACCCGCGACTCGGACGGCACCGTGATCTTCTCTGAGTCAGCAGTAGAGAACACCGCCAGCCAGTGGGTGAACCACAGCTACACCGGTGGCAGCAAAACCTACGGCTACGACCGGATTGGCCGGCTGGTCAAAGCCCAGCACCACAGCGCGATCACCGAGGGGTGCGTCACCCGCACCTATGCTTACGACGACCGGACGAACCGCACTGACAGCGACACCTTTGCTCCGGCAGCCGACGGAAGCTGCGAAGAGTCGACAAGGACCGCAATTCAGAGCCACGCGTACGACACCGGCGACCGGCTAACCGATGACGGGTACGTCTACGACGCCTTTGGTCGGACGACGAAAACCTCCGGAGGCCTTGTCAACAGCTATTTCGCGAATGACCTGGTACAACGCCAGCAGATGGGCGAGGCAAGGCAGACCTGGACGCTGGATCCGACGCACCGATTCCGTGCATTCACCACGGAAACGCTGGTTAACGACAACTGGATCTCCGGCACTTCGAAACTGAACCACTACAGCGACGACTCTGACGAGCCACGATGGGTCGTCGAGGACACCACGCTGGGCAGTATCACCCGCCTGGTATCCGGCCCAGATGGCGACCTGGCCGCCACCACGTCCGCGAATGGCGACGTGGTGTTGCAGTTAACAAACCTGCACGGTGATGTAGCGGCGACGGTGGACATCGCGCTGACCGAGCCCGAGTTCTTCGACTACGACGAGTTTGGCAATGTGGTGGCCGGGCAGGCCGACCAGCGGTATGGCTGGCTGGGAGGTAAGCAGCGCTCCGGCGAGGCGATGGCCGGTGTCATCCTGATGGGTGTCCGGCTCTACAGCCCAGAGTTGGGCCGGTTCCTCCAGGTCGACCCGGTGGACGAGGGAAGCTGCAACGCCTATGAGTACGCCTGCGCAGACCCGGTCAACAACGAAGACCTGGATGGCAAGAAGGTCAGAAAGCTTTGCCGCATCAAAAATTGGTGCGCCAAAACCATCGGTTGGGCGGCTCGAGGAATCTCCAAGGCGCACAGTCGGTTCAGCAACTGGCAGCTCCGTACGGCCACCGGGTTCGTTGCTCGTGCAATAGCAAAGGGTGTGAAGTTCAAGGCCCGATTCAAGGGAACCAATTGGAAGAACAAGCGTCTGCAGTACAAGGGGAAGAAGGCGGGCTGGCGGGTCGGCTACGACCGTAAGCCGCACCCCTTCGGGCGCCTAGGAAATCGGAAGCACTTCCAAGTTGACTGGTGGCGGCCGGGGACGAAGGGAAGTCATCGGACCTGGCGAATCCCGGTGTTCTGGTAGCCTGACCAGCTGCAGAGGCGGCAGCAGATAGGAAGAAGCCATGACACTCAACATTGAGGTGGCGGAGGGGATCGCCGAGCAAGCTCTGGCGGAGTTGCAGCAACTGCCCTTCGCTGAAATTGAACCGCTGCTCGACGACAATAAAAAGACCGTCGTTACTGGTGCCGACGGCACGCAGTACAACGTGGTGACATACGCCTTGCCGGATCTGGATGACTCAGTGCGTGTGGTCGTCGCGGTCGACGATGGTGGGCGCTCCGCCTTTAAGCCCTTGGTCCGCGACATCATCGTCGCCCCGTAACACGCAAAGTGCACGAGACGGCCGACCGGGCGTACCCGACGGGTGCGCCCGAGTCGCCGTCGTTGTAGAACGGACGGCGGAAATCGCTGGCGATTGTCTCCGACAGTGAGATGCACTGATGCAGTCCGCGGTTTATCCCGCGCCCGCCGCGCCGCCGGCTCGGTCAGCCACCTGGCAGCGACCCAATAATCGACGCAGCCGTCGGTGTGCATCTGAAAGCGCCGGACGCGCCCGCCGATCGGCAGCCGATCGCCTGGTCCATCGCTCCGAAGCGGCGCTCCCACGCCGTGCCCCGGACCGGCCGTGTCTCGCTTACGGCCAAACTCGCGATCATCGAATCAACCATCGAGTACGCACTGGACGGCAGCGGCGAGAAACTGTTCGTCGTCGGGATGGGTGAGCATGACAGCGACCCCGAATGGCGTTTCCGAGCGGTGAGCGGCGCGCCGCTGATTGGCGACGAAGAACTCACCATCGTGGTCAAGACGCCAGCAGGCACTTCCGCCCGAGCGGACGTCACGGTGGCCGCGACCGTCAAACACCGCGGGCTTGGGTTCCTCCCGTACCGAGCGGACCTGCCGCCTGTGGTACGGACCATCGACCTGCCCGCCATGTAACCCTGAATTTGTTCGAACGCAGCCCCGGCAATGAGATCGAACGCTAGGAGTTGACCGTGGAGGTGACGCCGGAACTGGTGCGACCGTGTACGTGCCGCAGGCGGCCGGCTCGAGTTGACGGGCTTGAACGAGGAGGCCCAGGAGGCGTGGCGGCATGCGGCGATGACGACCAACTGCGGCTGCAACGAGCGGGCCCGCATCGGCTGCGTACCTCGCCGTTACCGGGCGGAATGTCGCTGCAAAACCGCTCCCCACTTGGCAGAGTCCCTTCTACCTGCACTGGAGCTGCCTCACACGTCACCTGCGCTTCCCAGCCCTCACTGCGAAGGGTGGCGACGAGTTGGAGCCAGGACCCGGAGTGCTGCTGGTGCCATCGCCGTCGAGCCTCATCCATGAGGCCATGGTCCTGGACCTACCTCGGACTCCACAGAAGGGGGTGGCCGGGTGGGTGAGCTTCCCCCGCTTTGATGGAGGGGTGTTTACCTGCTGCCGGTCGGTGCAGGGGTGACGCTATCTGGCTCGGTCTGGCTGGTGTGTTGGTGGTGCCAGGCGGTTTCGTATTCGTCGGGGCTGAGGTCGTCCAGTTCTTTCTGGATGCGGCGGGTGTTGTACCAGCCGTCGATGTAGGCGAAGATCGCGTTCTCGGCCTCGTCGCGGGTCCGCCAGGACGTGCGGTAGACGAGTTCGATCTTCAGTGTTGACCAGAAGTTCTCCATCAGCGCGTTGTCGTAGGAGTCGCCGACGGAGCCCATCGAGGGCAGGATCCCGTTGTCCTGTAAGCGTTCCGCGAAGCGAAACGACGTGTAGTTGGCGAATTCAAGTGGTCGTCGCAACACCTCGATCAAGGGGTGTGGCATGGGAAGACCTGCAGGTTGGGTAACGGCGGTGACGGGCCGCCCGGCGATGCGTTCGCCGGGTCGGCCGGGCGTGAACGAACATCGGGAGGTGCGGCGGCAGTTCTGGCGGCGGATCGCTGAGGGCCTGTCGAGCGATGAGGCCGCGGCGGCATGTGGTGTGTCGCAGCCGGTGGGCGGGCGCTGGTTTCGTCAGGGTGGCGGCATGCCGCCTTTGTCACTGACCCCGATGTCGGGCCGGTATTTGTCCTTCGCCGAACGTGAGGAGATTGCGCTGCTCAGAGCGCAGGGCAAGGGGGTGCGGGAGATCGCTCGGGCGGTGGGACGTGACCCGTCAACGATCTCGCGGGAGTTGCGCCGCAACGCCGCGTCTCGTGGCGGCAGTCTTGATTACCGTGCCGTGGCCGCTCAGTGGCATGCCGAACGTCGTGGCCGTCGCCCGAAACCCGCCAAGCTGGCTGCGGATCAGCGGTTGCGCGATTACGTGCAGGACCGACTCGCCGGCACCATCATCGACGGCGAGGGCCGGCCGATTCCGGGCCCGAACGTGCCGTGGAAGGGCCGTCGGCATGGGCGCCGCGCGGATCGGCGGTGGGGAACGGCCTGGAGCCCGGAGCAGATCAGCCGACGGTTGCGGGTGGACTTCCCGGATGATGAGTCGATGCGGATTTCGCACGAGGCGATCTACCAGTCGCTTTATATCCAGGGCCGCGGTGCGTTGCGCCGTGAGCTGACGGCATGCTTGCGCACCGGCCGGGCGTTACGAGTGCCGCAGGCCCGCACCCGCAACCGCGGCAAGCACTTCCTCAGCCCGGAAGTGATGATCAGCCAACGCCCGGCGGAGGCCGCCGACCGGGCGGTGCCTGGGCACTGGGAAGGCGACCTGATCATCGGACTTGAGCGGTCCGCGATCGGCACGCTGGTCGAACGCAGCACCCGGTTCACGATGCTGCTGCACCTGCCTCGGATGGAAGGACACGGCCAGCAACCTGTCGTGAAGAACGGTCCGCCACTGGCCGGGCACGGCGCCGAAGCGGTCCGCGACGCGATCGCGGAGCAGATCAGCACCTTGCCCGATCAGCTGCGCCGGTCACTGACCTGGGACCAAGGAGCTGAGATGGCCCAGCACGTCCAGCTGCGCCTGGACACGGGTCTGGACATCTACTTCTGCGATCCACACAGCCCCTGGCAGCGGGGCACGAACGAGAACACCAACGGGCTGCTACGCCAGTACTTCCCGAAAGGCACCGACCTATCACGACACAGCGTCACCGACCTCGACGCGATCGCCACAACACTCAACAGCCGGCCCCGCAAATCACTGGGCTGGCGAACGCCAGCAGAAGCCCTGGAAGAACACCTAAGATCGCTGCAACCAGCCGGTGTTGCGACGACTCCTTGAACTTAAGAACTACACGTCGTTTCGCTTCGCGGAACGCTTACAGGACAACGGGATCCTGCCCTCGATGGGCTCCGTCGGCGACTCCTACGACAACGCGCTGATGGAGAACTTCTGGTCAACACTGAAGATCGAACTCGTCTACCGCACGTCCTGGCGGACCCGCGACGAGGCCGAGAACGCGATCTTCGCCTACATCGACGGCTGGTACAACACCCGCCGCATCCAGAAAGAACTGGACGACCTCAGCCCCGACGAATACGAAACCGCCTGGCACCACCAACACACCAGCCAGACCGAGCCAGATAGCGTCACCCCTGCACCGACCGGCAGCAGGTAAACACCCCTCCATCAAAGCGGGGGAAGCTCACCGCGATGACCAGCCCCAACGCGTCCACGGCCAGGCCTCGCTTACGCCCCGACACCTTGTTCCCGGCGTCCTTGCCAGTCGTCGCGGCCGGGACGTGGTTGGCCGCCCTGATCGACTGGGTGTCCAACACGACCGCGCTCGGATCCTCGGCACGGCCGACCTTTTCCCTGGCCTGGCAGCGCAGCAGATCGTGGATCACCTGGTCGGTGCCGTCGTCACGCCACAGGGCGAAGTAGTAGTAGGTGGCCGACTTCGGCGGCAGGTCGTGCGGCAGGTACGCCCACTGGCAACCCGTCCGGTTCTGGTAGAAGATCGCGTTCACGATCTCCCGCAAGTCGTAGTCGCCTGGCTGGCCCGACACCGAGACCGCGACCCGCTTGGCCTTCCACGCCTGCAGAAACGGTCCAATCAGCTCCCACTGCTCGTCGGTGACATCACTGGGATACCGCTTTCGATCACCCATGACCGGGCTAACGCCCCATCCGCCTGACGGTCACGACCAGCCACATTCAACCAATCGACCTGTCGCCATACACAGCGAACCTGTCGGAAGGCCACCAACCAGACACAACGCATAGATCAAATCAAGTTACTGCGGACCGCCCTCTTAGGGATCAGGACTTGCACCGTTCGTCTTAACGGAAGGTTGAGGTTAGCGAGTCAGTCCCGCGTCTGCCGCCGGTTTCGCTGCGGGTCCGCATTCGTAGACGGCTGCGGCGAGTTTTTCTAGTTGTTGTCCGTTGTTGGGGGTGTGGTGTTGTAGGTCGGTGATCGCTTCGACCCATTGTTGTCTCTGGTCGAGGGTGAGGGTGTTGCGGTTGTTCTCGATGAATTGTGTGGCGTCGGTGAACCGTCCGGCGTTGATGTCGGCAAGGACGGTGAGGATGGAGCTGGAGATGTCGGTAGTGCCGGTGGCGGTGAGCATGGACGTCAGGTCGGCGGTGGTGAGCCCGTCGCCGGTGGGAGCGTCGAGTTGCTGGGCTTTGGTGAGGTGACCAACGAAGTCGAGGAGGATCTTTGGTCGGGTCTGTTCGTTGGTGACGTAGTCGAAGACAATATTGTCGTGCCCGGCGGCGGCGAATTGTAGTACGGGGGCGTACATGTTCAGGTGCGGCTGGTCGGGTACGCGTTCGTTGATCTGGATGACCTGTTCCAGGCCCTGCCTGAGTTGCTCGGGTGACCAGGTCGAGCGCAGGGCGGCCAGGGCGGTGCGGGCGGTGTCGGTGTCGGGTGCCCAGATCAGGTCGCCGAGCATGGTGTCGACGGGAGCGACGGCGGCGGCCGGTTGGGCTCGACGGGCCGCGTCGTTGAGGGTTGCGGTTGTCAGCGCAGCCCAGATGTCCTCGTCGCTGGTGTGAGCCCTCCACTGGTGACCGGTCTGCAGAGCGGCTAACCCGGAATCGGGTTGACGAGCGTGGCCTGCGGGGCCTGTTCGTTGCAGCGTCGGGTGCAGCACCACCGTGCCGTAGCGTTCTGCCACCTGCCGGAGTTCGCGGCCGGCAGCGCCGAGGGTGACCACCACCGGCGACTCGCCGCGCTGGGCGAACTGCTCCAACAGGTAGTTCACCACCCCGATGCTCGTCATGGATTCGACGCGGCCTCGCAGCGCGGCATCCATCACGATCACCGGGTGTGTGGCGCCGGCCGCGGCCTCGACTATCGCAGCGACCTCTCGCCGCGGTTCGCTCACCTCGTCGATGGCAACCACGTACGCGTTGGGATGTGACCTGACGCCGTCGATCAACCGCAGTGGGCGGCTCGCCGCGGCTACCCCCGCGCCGAGCGCACCGACCGCCGCGACGCTTTCCTGCGCAAGGCTCGACGGCTCCTGGCCGACGGCGGTGTCGTACTCATGTCGCACCCGCGCCGGGTCCGGCAGCCCCAACGCGGTCAACTGCGCCGGCGTCGGCGCCCGATCCCCGGTCAGGACGTTGCCGGCACCATCGGTCAACGCCACGCCCACCCCGTGGCGTGCCTGCACCAACGTCGGACCATGTTGGACAACCTTGGCAACCCGGCTGCCGGCGACCTGCGACGCAGCCGGAGCGGGCACGTACTCCCGCAGACCACCAGAGGAGAGCAACCGAACACGCCCGTCGGCGTGCACGACCGTGCGCGTGACCCGGACCTCGGTCAACTCGCCGGCACCCGCGTCGGGCGCCAACGGCTGCACCCACGCCTGACCACCCATGCCGAACACCCGCGGCGTGGCCGTCAACACCGCGAACAACCTCGCGGCGTAATCGTTCACCACCTCAAGCGTCGCACCACTACCACACTGCACCAGAACCACGGTCTTACCCACCGACAACGGATCAGCCTCGATCAACGCACCCAACTGCTCCTCGCTGACCCGGAACCCACCAACCACCGCCCCCAGCACCGAGCCGTGCACGAACACCGGATACTCATCCACCGCCGCCCGGAACGACACCGCCGCAGCAATATTCTCCTTCATATCGGCGTCAAGCAGCATCAACCCACCCGCGGGCAACCGCACCGCAACCGAACCCGGATCCTCATGCACACCCGGAACCACCGAAGAATCAACATCGAAATGGACCGGACGTCTACCTACGCTCTCGCCCTCACTATCACTGTTAGCAGTGCCCACGTCTTCACGATACGAATACCTCGTATCCCAGAAACCTGGAGCCCTGCGGAAGCTCCGGGTCCGCTGTGCCGGCGGTACCTCCCTCAAGGCGGGCGGTCGGGGCGGCAGATTCTGCACCTGCTCACGGCCGAACGCGAGAAGGTCAGGGATCGCCGCGTCGGGTAGGATCGTTTCAATCTCAAGCCCTCTGAGGGGCAGGAAGTAGTGACCAATGGTGGTTGAGCTGGGAGACCACGTCCAGGCATCCACCACCAGCGTGTTCGGATGCCCAACCGGTCCGACCACAACGAACACATGATCTAGCTGTCTTCTATGAGTAGCGAGAGTGATTGGCACGCCCGACAATTCCGGGTGGTTCCAGAGTAGGCTAGCCGCCAGCGTCCCAAACTCTCTGCATGCCCCGACACCAAAATAGTCGGCTAGGTAAGCAGTGCGAGCAACCCATGGTAGTACGTCAAACGAGTCAGGATCACGCTGATATTTCGGATTTCGGACGTACTGCTCCAGCCGATACCACGCCTGATCTTCGTACATGTCGCCGACGCGGTAGTTGTTGGCCGGGCCGGTCGGGATGCGTCGTCGCACCTCGGTGATGATCTTGCGGGCGAGGTCACGGGAAACGCGGCGCCAAGTGTCCTCGAACCTTTTACCATCGGCTACCTGTGCCGCCAAGTCCTGCATTGCCGTGGCAGCGGCCTCCAGCCTGCCGCTCGACCCGCCAAAAGATTGCGCCAGCCCTATCAAATGTCGACTTAGCCCGCCATTCCGCCACGTACTGTTCCGTTTTTCATGCAGTTTGCGGGATGCAGCGTCGGCTTTGCTGCGTAGGTCAACGCTAGCAGCCTGAGCCAGGCCTACCACGTCATGTCGAGTATTCTCGGCGCGACTTTGGAGCCAAATGTGTCGATCGTAGTCAGCTTGGCTCATGGTGTAGAAGTCGGCGGAGTGGAAGTGGCGGGTTTCCTGGAACAGGGCGATCGCTTGTAGAAGGCGCGTGTAGGAGTGCTCGGTAGCTAGCTGGCGCAGTGATGCCACCGCGTTGTCGACTGCGGTGCGCGCGTTCATGACATCGTGATACGCCTGGTTGAAGGGGATCCGCTGCCCCTCCTGCGACTGGATGTATGTGTCGGGGTAGGGGAATGACACGGCACGGATGGAGGGCGAGTATGCGGAGACGTCGTCGTGTGTTGCCAAGCCGAGTGCGCGCAGTGCCGCCGGTGCTGGGGCCTGTGCGCCCGTGAGGACGACACCAGCGTCGTTGGTCAGGGCCACACCTCGACCGCGGCGTGCCCGCGACAACGCTGGGCCGTACTGCAAGACCTGCGACATTCGCTTCCCGTTGCTCTGCACAGCCCCAGGTGCGGGCAGGTACTCACGCACACCGTCGAAGAACACGACGCCGCTTGCGGATAAGACACCGCCGGCAGATGAGACACCGCCACGGGAGAGCCGGATACGGCCGTCGACGTGCAGTTCAGTCCGCGTGACCAAGACCTCGCTCAACGCGTCAGCGTCCGCGTCACCCGGCAACGGTTCAACCCACGCCTGACCGCCCATGGCCAACACCCGCGGCGTGGTCACCGGCAGTACCGCGAACAATTTCGCGGCGTAATCGTCGACGACATCGACCGTCGCACCACCATCACACTGCACCAGGATCACGCTCTTACCCACCGAGCGGGGATCAGCGGCGATCAACGCGCCAAGTTGCTCCTGAGTGACCCGACGACCACCAACCATCGCCCCGAACGGCGAGCCATGCACGAACACCGCATACTCATCCGCCGCAGCTCGGAACGACTCCGCCGCGGCGATTAGCTCCTTCATATCCGCGTCAAGCAGCATCAACCCACCCGCGGGCAACCGCACCGCAACCGAACCCGGATCCTCATGCACCCCCGGCAGCGCCGGAACACCAACACCAGCAAGCGGTGGTCCTGCAGCCGAGATGCTGACGGTCACCGGGGTCAGGTGCAGTGCACTCGGGTGTCGGGGCAGGTCGGCGGCGTCGACACCGGTCGAGGTGCGACGCAGCAGCACCAGACCGTCAGGGTCTCGCAACACCATGGTGGACTCGGTGGCCTCGGCAGTGGTCGCGTCGATCCGAGCGGCTTGTCCGAGTGTCAGGTCCGCCAGCGCTCGCCACAGCCCCTTGATCCCGCCATCGACCCGTCGAGCTCGCCCGGCTGGCACCATTTCCCACACACTGTCGCGGTAGCGGGCCCGCACGATCGGCAACGGCAAACCCACCTCGGCACGCTCACCAGCCCACCGAAGCAGGTCAGGCATCGAACGACTCTGCACCGACGCACCATCGACGTCGAGTCCAGCCGTAACGTGTTCCGCGACGAGATGACTGGCCGGCAACACCAGGACGTAATCAGCGGTGTCCGCGTCAGCGGGCTGCCCGTTGGTACGCAACGGTAGAACAAACTCACTGCCGACACCGGCCAACGCCCGACCCGGAACGTAAACGGGCAGACGCGACACGGCCGCTCGATCAATCGCGGCATCCAAATCCAGCAAAGCAGCGCCCGACGGAACCGGAGCGTCCACCATCCGAGCGAGCACCCCCAACGGCTGCGCCAACACCGCCGCCGTGAGCACCGCCGACCCCACCACATCCGACGCGCTATGAACAAGATGCAAACCAGGCACCGGCTCCACACCCGACACCTGCGGCGACACCGCCCCCCGCTGCAGGCTCACCGACACACCCGAACGCACCCACGTGAAGAGAAACTCCACACACTCCAGGCCCACGACGCCCAACATCCGCCTCAACCATCGCCGACAACCCGGACCAGAGTGCCACCCACACCAGGCCTGTCAACTAAGTGGTCCGAGCCGGAAGTCCGTCGGGGGTTGACGGGTGACGGGTGACGGGTGCGGTCAGGGTCCGGGTGTGATAGTGCCGATGTGGATGTCGCGGACGAAGTCGAAGGCCTCGTCAAAGGACGTCTGATTCACGTATTTTGCGTGTGTTGTGGTTTTAGTCGTCTCGCCAGGTTGGGGTGGTTTCGGTGGTGAGGCGTTTGGCGAGGTTGTCGATCATGGCGAGGGTGATCATGCTGGCGGAGTTGTCGGGTCGGGTTTCGTAGTCGCGGACGAGTCGTCGGTGGTGCATGAGCCAGCCGATGGTGCGTTCGACGACCCATCGGCGTTTGACCACGCTGAAGCCTTTGACCTGTGGGTCTTTGGTGACGATTTCGACGTCGACGCCGAGGTGGGCGCCGTGTTCGACGACGCGGTTCTTGAATCCGGCGTCGACCCAGGTCTTGGTCAGGGTGGGGTAGGTGGTGGTGGCCCGGTCGAGTAGGTCGGTGCCGATGGTGTTGTCGCTGGCGCTGGCGGCGGTGACGATGACGGCGAGGAGCAGGCCGAGGGTGTCGGTGATGATGCCGCGTTTGCGGCCGACGATCTTCTTGCCGGCGTCGGTGCCCTGTGTGGCCAGTGGGACGTTGGTGGAGGTCTTTACGCTTTGGCTGTCCATGATGGATGCGGTGGGTGTGATGGTGCGGCCGTGGTGGTCGCGTACGAGGCCGGTGAGCTGGTAGTTCAGGTCGGTGAAGATGCCTTCCTTGCTTCAGGCGGCGAAGTAGCCGTAGACCGTCGGGTGGGGTGGGAAGTCGTGGGGCAGGTAGCGCCAGGCGATGCCGGTGCGGTTGACGTACAGGATGGTGTTGAAGATCTCGCGCAGGTCGTGGGTGGGGGTGCGTCCGCTGACGCCGGCGTCGGTGCGGGCTTGTCGCCAGGCGGTGAGGCGGGGTGCGATCAGGGCCCATCGGGCGTCGGACAGGTCGGACGGATAGGGTCGCCGTGCGGTCATGACTCAGGCGTACGGCGCGAGGACGCGGGCGTGACGGACTTCATGTCCGTCGATGTCGGGGTGAAAGTGAATCAGACACGATCGCGGGGCGGAACGCTCTGATTCCGGTCAGGGCCCAATCGGCCGGGATGCGTCCTTTCCCGGTCAGGTCGGGCGCCTTGCGCCATCGAGGCCCGAGACGCAAATCGGCCGCTACTCGCGCGAAGATGAAGCAAACGTCCAGTAAGAGCGTGTTTGGAATGTGGGCCGGTCGACTGTGTCGCACAGTGGACCCGTCGCTGGACGCAGCTCGGTCGGTAGGCAGGCATGGATCGAGTGCGGCGCTACCCGTCTGACCCGATGCCAGTGGGGGAGCATCGAGCCGATGCTGCCTTCTCCGAGTGCGTGGGCAGATCGGGGAAGTATCCATCGTTGTGCATCCGCGTCGCTGGGCCGTGGAACGGAGCCTGGCCCGGCTCACCGCCCACCGTCGCCTGGACCGCGCCTACGGGACCTAACTAACAGCGTCGCCCGGCGACCAACTGGCTGGCGGACGCACACATCGCACCAACAACGCACCCCGTTTACCCCCCCGAAAACCCCGCCAAATCATTGACGAAGAGTGACAAGAGGCGATGAGCGCCTTGCTGTGTCTTTGCAGCCCAACGACCATCTTCGGCAAGCAATGACAAGCTTGTTCTGGTTACTGTTGGTAACAAGGGGTCGTCGGTTCGAATCCGGCCGTCCCGACCGATTGACCTGGGGAGATGAAGATCTTCTCAGGTTGCGGCGGTAACATCCGGTAACGGATGATCTTTGTTGGCGGTAACGGCGTGGCTGGTTTGCCGTTGACGTGCCTGTTGCACAACGCTCTGAGCTGCCGCTTCATTCGCGTCCTGGATGGAGCGGCATTCTCGATCTTGATTGCGCGTCAAGTGTTGCGTGCCCGCGCGATGTCGGTTCGCCCCGTGCGGCGTGCTTCTTGGGCGGGCGGTGGGAGCCAGCACGACAACGACCAGGGGCCCGCTCACTCGAGCGGGCCCCCTGGTCGTTGGTAGATCAGAACAGCTTGTTGAAGCCTCCCCAGCCGACGCCGATCCTGGTGCCGCCGGAGGGGTTGGTGAAGAGCGTGGAGCCGTTTCCGCTGCCGTAGTAGACGTGCAGGTCGCCGTTGGCCTTGATGCCGAGCAGGTCGTTCTTCCCGTCGTCGTTCATGTCGCCGGGGGAGAACAGTGCGTTGGTGTAGACCTTCCAGCCCGTGCCGGCGGCGGTTCCGTTGTAGTTGCCGCAGATGGCGAGGAACGGGATCCGGTTGTCGGGATAGTCCATCCACCAGTTTGCCATCCAGCCGGTTTGGCCGTTGGAGCTGATGCCGTAGACCCAGTACGGGTTGCCGCTGACGACCTGGCCGGTGCGTTGGCAGATCGGGGTGAACATGGAGCCGGTGTTCAGGGTGTCGATCGGGGTGGAGCAGTTGGTGGTGCTCGGGGATGCCTCACATGTGGCGTTGGTGGAGGCGACGGTGATTCCGTCGGTCCAGACGGTGTAGGTGCCGCTGGTCGGTGCGGTGCAGTTCGGCACGTCTGGCAGTTGGTTCTCGCTGTAGTCGGCGTAATAGGCCGAGATCCAGCCCGTCTTGCCGCGTGGTGTCGTCACCTTCACCCAGTAGGGGTTCCCGCCGACGTACTCGCCCTGGCGGGTGCAGATCGGCGTGAACTGCTCGGTGGTGGCGAGGTTGTCGATGACGGTGGGGCACTTGGCGATGGTCGGCGCGGGGTCGCAGGTGGTGCTCGGTTGACGGATGTTGACTCTGGCCTGCCAGACCTTGTACTTGGCGCCGCCGATGCTGGCGAATCCGGCCTTTCCGTTGCCGCGGAACAGCGTCAGTTCGCCGGTGGACTTGCGGGCGATCAGGTCGGGTGCGCCGTCGCCGTCCCAGTCTCCGGGGGCCACCACGAGGTTGTACTGGTTCCAGCCGGTGGCTGCCACCTGGTTGCCGTCCGCGTCCCAGCTGGTCACCGGTTCGGCGTTGGGGTAGAAGCTGCCGGCACCCATGCCGCTGTGGTAGACGAGGTCGCCGTCGGCTTCGACGACCACGAGGTCGTTCCAACCGTCGCCGTCCCAGTCACCAGGCCGGACGACGTGTAGCCAGCCCGACCGGTTGCTGTCGATCTTCAGTGAGCACTGGACGCCGTCGAGGAAGTTTCCGGCACCGTCACCGATGTAGAGGCAGATGTCACCGGCGGTGGTGCGGCCGATGACGTCGCCGTGGCGGTCGGCGTTGACGTCGCTCCGGCTCTCGTGGACATCGGGAGATGTGGCGAAGAAGCTGAAGTCGCTGTCCAACGACACCGAGGGGTTGACACCATCCCAGGTGCGGACACTGACCACGCCGGGCCCGCTGCGGGTCGGAGTCATGGTGATGGTCGCCGTGCCACCGGGAGCGTTCGCGGCGATGTACCGGGTCGGGGCGTCGTTGTCGATGCCGACGTAGAAACCGACGATGTCCTTGTTGCCCTTGGCGTTGATGGTGAACTGGCCCGGCGTGCCGGCGGGCTTGGTGCTCGGCGGGTTGCCTGGGTCGTTGTAGTTCGGATACTCCACCGACGTGATGTCGACGTCGGCGATGGGCATCGTCCGGTCGACAGTGAACTTGCACGTCGTCGAATAACCGGAGAACGCCCCGTCGCTGTCCTTGGTGCGGACCTTCCAGTTGTACGTCGCCCCATCGGTCAGGTCGGTCTTCGCCAGCAGGGTGCTGGCCAGGTTCCCGGTGGAAACCGTGACGTTCCGGATCGTGGTGGCGGCCCCGGTGGGCCAGTAGGAGAATTCGGCGGTCACGTTTCCACCGTCGGCGTCACTCGGCAGCCGGTCTTGTCGAAGACGAGAGTGGTGTCGACCGGTACCCAGGCGCCGTCGCGCTTGAGCCGGACCGGGCGGGCTCGCTACTCAAGGGTGAAGGTCCCCTGGGGATTGGCGAAGACCTGCCGGGTCTCGGTCGTCAGGCCGTCGACCTCGATCCGCGCGCCAGTCGCGCAGGCTGCGGCGAGCGCTTCTGGCTCGGTCGCGTACCACGACGTGTCGCCAGCGGGCGCTGCGGCGCGCCTGTCAGTGGCGCGTGCGGGCGGGGCTGCCGAGGCCGGCGCAACTCCGGCCGTGGCCAGGACCGATGCGGTGGCGGCGAGTGTGGCTAGAAATCTGGACAGCGTGCGGTGACGCGACATGGATCCTTGCCGTGAGCCCGGCCGGTGTCGTCGGTGCCCCGGGCGGCGAGGCAGGAGTCAACCAAAGTCACCGTCACCGCACAAGGAGTTGTCGGTGAACAACTGACCGGTCAAACAGGACAACAGCCAGTACGTCAGCCGATCTCGCCGTGTGAGATTTCTGGTCCTTGTCTGCGCCCTAAACGATCTCTACGGTATCCGACGGTCAGATCATCATCGATGTTCGTTCGTCAACGGGGGAGGCTTTCGTGGCCCGAGGTCCGTCCACGCCATCCGCGCGCAGGCGCGGCAGGCGGTCGTTAGCAGGCAGGCGACTGAGACACATCGCCGGTCTGCTGAGCCTGGTCATGGTGACCAGCGTGCTCACACCGGTTCAAGCGCAGGCATCCCGGGGCGTCGATCTGCCGGCGTTGCAGACGGAGCGGTCGGTTGCCGGCCGCGCAAAGCCGACCGAGCCCCAAACCGCCATGCTCAGACGAGTTTCGAGCGGCAGTCTGCCGAAGCCGCAGTGGCCGGCGGCGTCGTCCACCACCGTGGATCTGCGTGCCCAGAGCGCGGGGTCGCGGGTGCAGGCCGGAAACGCCCCGGTCCGGGTCGGTCCCGCCGCTGCGGCCACCCAGCGGGGCAGTTCCGGCACGAGCACACCGGCAAGTGTCCAGGTCGACGTCCGAGACCGCGCGAGCGCCGATCGGGCGGGAGTGCGAGGTCTGCTCCTCAGCGTCGGCAGTGCTGACGGCATGGCCGGACGCGTGTCGGTCGAGGTCAACTACGGCGCGTTCCGCACCGCGTACGGCGCGGACTACGCCTCCCGGCTGCGTCTCGTTCAGCTTCCGGCCTGCGCGCTCACCACCCCGGATCGCGCGGCGTGCCAGCAATCGACGGTGCTGCCGACCCGCAACAACGGAGCGGCCTCGACCCTGGTCGCCGAGGTGAACGTCGCTCGCGCGGCGACGGTACTCGCGGCCACCGCGGCGGCGTCCGGCTCCGGCGGAAGTTACGGAGCAACCAGCCTCAGCGCCACGGGCTCCTGGTCCGCCGGCGGCTCGGCGGGTGACTTCTCGTGGTCGTACCCGATGGATCTGCCGGCCTCGCTCGGCGGCCCGACGCCCTCGATCGGGTTGGGCTACTCGTCGAGCAGCGTCGACGGTCGGATGGTCTCGACCAACAACCAGGCCACCTGGGTGGGCGACGGCTGGGACTACTGGCCCGGCTACGTCGAGCGCCGGTACAAGTCCTGCGCCGACGACGTGGGTTCCGGAGCGCTGAACACCGAGAAGACCGGCGACCTGTGCTGGGCCTCGAACAACGTCACGTTGTCGTTGAACGGACGGACCACCGAGTTGGTTCGGGACGACGACACGGGCGTCTGGCGGACGGCCGAGGACGACGGCTCGCGGATCGAGTCGTTGACGGGCGCCAGCAACGGTGACAACAACGGTGAGTACTGGCGGGTGACGACGACCGACGGCACCCAGTACTACTTCGGCCGCAACCGGTTGCCGAACTGGTCCAGCAACGCGCCGGAGACGAAGTCGACGTGGACCGTCCCGGTCTTCGGCAACAACTCCGGTGAGCCGTGCCACGCCAGTACGTTCGACGCCGCGTGGTGTCAGCAGGGTTGGCGATGGAACCTCGACCACGTCGTAGATCCGCACGACAATTCCATGGCGTACTACTACAAGACGGAAAGCAACTACTACGGCCGCAACATCAAGACCAATGGCGTGCAGTACGAGCGCGGCGGCTACCTCGACCGGATCGAGTATGGCCAGCGCAACGGCCAGGAGTACGCCAAGCCCGCACCGGCGAAGATCGTCTTCGGTGTCGACGAGCGGTGTCTGCCGAACGCGAGTTTCGATTGCGCCGAGGCGAAGTTCAACGTCGACAACGGCAGTCACTGGCCCGATGTGCCGGCCGACCAGAACTGCAACGCTGGCGAGGCCTGCACCGACCGCTTCTCGCCCACCTTCTGGACCCGCAAGCGGCTGACGTCCATCACCACCCAGATCCGGGTCGGCAGCTCGTACAGCGACGTCGACACCTGGACGCTCAGTCACGAGTTCCCGGACACCGCCGATGGTACGACGCCTTCCCTGTGGCTCGCGTCGATCACCCGTACCGGCAAGGTCGGTGGCAGCAAGAGCATGCCGGCGGTGCAGTTCACCGGCCAGACCATGCCCAACCGGGTCGATGGCCTTGAGGGTGTGCCGGCGATCACCCGGCAGCGCATGGTGAGGATCGACACCGAGACCGGGTCGACCATCGGTATCGGCTACCTGCCTCGGGAGTGCACCCGATTCGAGCCGATCGTCCTGCCGGCGCCGAACGAGACGAACACCAAGCGCTGTTATCCGGTCTACTGGCAGCCGGAGGGCGAGACCAAGCCAGTGCTGGACTGGTTCCACAAGTACGTGGTGAACCAGGTCGTCGAGCAGGACCGCAAGGGCGGTCAGCTGCCCAAGGAGACCAACTACCAGTTCTCCGGTCCGGCCTGGGGCTACGACGACAGCGAATTCACCAAGGCCGATCAGCGCACGTGGGGTCAGTGGCACGGCTACGCCAAGGTGCAGACGCGGGTTGGCAAGGCACCGGACCCGATCTCGCTGACCGAGACGCGCTACTTCCAGGGTCTGCACGGCGACAAGACGTCGACCGGCACCCGGGACGCGCAGGTCGTCGACTCGGAGGGCGGTGAGATCAACGACCTACCCGAGTTCCAGGGCATGATCCGGGAAGCGCTGTACTACTCCGCCGACGGAGGTGTCCTCGAATCCGCGACGTTGAGCACTCCGTGGCGTAGCGCGGCCACCGCCACCCGGGCGCGCAGCGGCACCAGCTCCCTGAAGTCGTACGTCACCCAGACGACGAAGGTGCAGTCCCGGTCGAAGATGGCCGACGGGTCGTGGCGGCGTACCGAGGTGCAGAACAGCTTCGACGAGTACGGAATCCCGACGCAGACCAACGACCTGGGCGACGTCACTCGGAGCGACGACAACAGTTGCACCCGGCACGAGTACGCGCGCAACACCAGTGACTGGCTGCTGTCCAAGGTGAAGCGGACCGAGAAGGTGGCGGTGGCGTGCACGACCACTCCGTCTCGGCCGGCCGACGTGGTGTCCGAGACCCGGATGTACTACGACGGCTCCACCACCTTCGGTCAGGCCCCGACGAAGGGTGATGTCACCCAGGTCGAGGAGCTGATGGAGTGGCCGTCGGGCGGCCCGCGTTACAAGGTGACCGCGCGATCGGCCTTCGACGCGTACGGTCGCGTGACCGAGGCGTACGACGTCTACGGCAACAAGACGACGACGGTGTTCACGCCTGCCGCCGACGCACTGGTCACCCAGATCGACACCATCAACCCCAAGTTGCACACGTCCACGTCCTACGTGCAACCCGCGTGGGGACTGCCCACTGCCGAGGTCGATGCCAACGGTGCTCGTACCGATCTGGCGTACGACCCGTTGGGGCGGTTGGAGAAGGTCTGGCTGCCAGGCCGTGACAAGAGCGCGAACCTCGACACTCCGAACAGCAGGTTCTCCTACCAGGTCACTCAATCGGCGCCGGTCGTCGTCACGACCGAGACGCTGAAGGAAGACGGCTCGTACCGGGTCGGGTACGAGATCTACGACGGCATGCTGCGGCTGCGCCAGACCCAGCAGCCAGCTGCCGGTGGTGGCCGGATCCTCACCGATGTCTTCTACGACAACCGCGGTCTCGCGTTCAAGAAGCGGGCGGCCTATTACAACGACTCACCGCCGTCGGCTCAACTCCTCGACGATGTCGGCGACAACCTGGTACCGAGTCAGATGCGGTACTACTTCGATGGAATGGGCCGCCCGACCAACGAGGTCTTCGAAAGCTTCGGCGTCGAGAAGTGGCGGACGGTGACCACCTACGGTGGTGACCGGATCAATGTGACCCCGCCGTCCGGTGGAACCGCCACGACCTCCATCACCGACGGGCAGGGCCGTCAGACCGAGCTGCGCCAGTACCACGGCACGACGGCGACGGGCGCCTATGACGCGACCACCTACGCGTACGACCGGTTCGGTCGGCTCAGCAAGGTCAAGGACCCGACCGGTAACGAGTGGACCTACGTCTACGACCTGCGGGGCCGGCAGATCAAGGCCAGCGACCCGGACAAGGGCGACACCACCAGCACCTACGACGACGGTGACCGCCTGACCTCGACCACCGACGCCCGGCTGGAGCGGCTCTCGTACACGTACGACGAGCTGGGCCGTCCGAAGACCCTGCGGCAGGGCGCCGACCCCGGAACCCTTGCGGCGCAATGGGACTACGACACCCTGAAGCTGGGGCTGCCAACCTCCTCGACCCGATACGTGGGGTCCAACGCCTACAAGACCGAGGTCACCGGCTACAACGCCCGTTACCAGCCGGAGGGGACCAAGTACACCATCCCTGCCAGCGAAGGTGCCCTCGCCGGCACGTACAGCTTCGGGGCGTCGTACACCCCGAATGTCGGCCTGCTGAAGACCAACACGTACCCGTCCGGTGGTGGTCTCCCCGCGGAGACCGTCAGCTACGGGTACGACGGCCTGGACATGCCGGTCAGCGTCACTGGTCTGAGCAAGTACCTGCAGACCACCCAGTACTCGCGGTACGGCGAGCCGCTGCGGCACACGCTGGGTGCGGTCGGCAAGGAGGTCTACCTCAGCTACTCCTACGAGGAGGGCACCCGACGGCTCGCCAAGACCGTCACCGACCGTTCGATCGCGCCGACGCGGCTGGATGACATCGAGTACAAGTACGACTCGATCGGCAACATCACCAAGATCAAGGGCGTCGAGCAGAGTACGTCTACCGACACCCAGTGTTTCGGCTATGACTACCTGCGGCGCATGACTGAGGCGTGGACGGCGACCGCCGACTGTGCGGCGAAGACGCCGTCGGCAGCCACGGTGGGCGGGCCGAGCCCGTACTGGCACTCGTACACGTTCTTTGACGGAACCAGCAACCGGAAGAGCGAGGTCCAGCACGACACGTCGGGCAACTCGGCGAACAACGTCACCTCGACGTACGCCTACCCGGCGGCGGGCGCTGCTCAGCCTTACACGCTGCGCAACGTCACCACCGTGGGTCCGGCCAGCGGTGGCCTGCCGGGCGGTCAGCGCCTGGATCAGTACGAGTACGACCAGGCGGGTAACACCATCAGCCGCAAGATCGGTGGTACGACTCAGGACCTGACGTGGGACGCCGAGGGACATTTGTCCAAGGTCACCGAGGGTACGAAGGTCACCGAGTTTCTGTACGACGCCAGCGGTAGCCGGCTGATCCGGCGGGACCCGAGCACCGTCACCCTGTATCTCGGTTCTACCGAGGTGACGTTGACCAAGGCCACGTCGGCGGTTACCGGGACCCGTTACTACCAGGGTGTTGGTGCGGTGCGTACTCCGTCGAACAAGGTGAGCTTTCTGCTCGGTGATCACCATGGCACCGCGCAGCAGAGCATCGATGCGACCACTCAGGCGTCGACGCGCCGGAAGTTCACGCCGTACGGGCAGGCTCGCGGTACCCAGCCGTCGGTGTGGCCGGGGCAGAAGGGCTTCGTTGGGGGCACGATCGATTCGTCGACCGGGCTGACGCACCTGGGTGCGCGGGAGTATGACGCGGCTACGGGTCGGTTCGTCTCGGTAGATCCGGTTGTCGATTTCAGTGATCCGCAGCAGATGCAGGGTTACGCGTATGCGAACAATTCGCCGGTGAGCTTCTCCGACGCGTCAGGTCTGCGGTTCTGCGCCGATGACAACTGCACCGGCAATGGCGGCGGGGTCGCGGGTACGGGACCGCCGCCCACGCCGACCAAGACCACGACGCCGTCCAACGGGTCCAAGACGCCGACGGGGCCGAGCGCCGAGGAGGTCCGCAAGGCCAAGACGGTCTCGGAGAAGAAGATCCTGGACGTCGTCATCGAGGCTGGTGGGCAGATCCTGCTCGAGGTCCTCGGGATCAACGACATCCGTGACTGTGTGATGAAGGGCGACATCGGCGCCTGCGCGATGGCCGTTGCCGGTGCGCTGCCATGGGGCAAGATCCTCAAGGCCAAGAAGATCGGCCAGGCGATGTTGCGGGCCGGTAAGGCCGTGATGACCTGGTTCGACGAGATGAAGGTGGCCCGACGGGTCCTCGCGGAGGCCGACGAGGCGGCGGCGCTGTTCGCCAAACAGGCGGACGAGGCAGCCGCGGCGGCAGCTAAACAGGCCGACGACGCGGCGGCGACAGCGGCGAAACAGGGCGACGACGTCGCAGAAACGGCGACCGACTGCGCCAAGAACAGCTTCACCCCGGACACCCAGGTGGTGATGGGTGACGGCTCCACCAAGCCGATCGAAGAGGTGCAGCTCGGCGAGGAGGTCCTCGCCAGCGACCCGGAGAGCGGCCTGACCGAGGCCCGTCCGGTCGTGGGGCTCATCGTCGGGGAGGGCCAGAAGAACCTCGTCGACGTCACGGTCGACACCGACGGTACCAAGGGCGACGCGTCCGGTTCGGTGATCGCCACCGACGGCCACCCGTTCTGGGTGGCTGACCTCAAGGAATGGGTCAAGGCCGCTGACCTGAAGCCGGGTCAGTGGCTGCGTACCTCGGCCGGCACGCTGGTGCAGGTCGAGGCTGTACGACCTTTCACTCAGCAACGCCGAGTCCACAACCTCACCGTCGACGGCATCCACACGTACCATGTACTCGCAAGAGCGACGCCGGTACTCGTACACAACTGCAATCTAAGAAAGGTTGCAGCTGATCACCGGGTCAAAGCGAATGGCGGACTCGGCGTCAAGGCGGACAAGAACATCGCCGCGGCGCGCGTGCAAGTCGACGGGTCGAACAATATTATGATTGCGACAAGCGGAAAGCATGTCAATCCGGGTGAGGTCGGAATGCCTGCCACGCGACAATTCAATCCGGGCTCAAGGCCCTTCGACTCCGAGACGCACATCTTCGAAACGCTCGCTTAGAAGCTGAAGCCTGAATCGAGTGGAACTGTGGATCTGTACTCAGAACGCATCGTATGCGACAGTTGCAAAAGCCTCATTGGCCAGTTCGAGTCAATGTTTCCGAATGTAAGAGTCAACATTTCTACGGGAGTGGGCTAGTGTTTTCGATTTCCGAAATCGCCGCCAACGTCGGGAAGGTGGAGTCGGATCTCGTCGTCGGGATAAGTGACGATGAAATCGATCAGCTGCGGATCTCGTGGAACTTTCAGCAACTGCCGAGGACTTACATCGACTTTCTGCGACTGATGGGACGCGCTGCTGGAAAAATATTACAGGGCACCGACGCGTTCTTTCCAGTGATCCTTGATATGCAGCGCGCTTCGGGTAGGTTCTTCGAGGATAATCTCGGAGGAATGCAGTTGCCGCCCGGCGCATTTGTGTTCGCTATGCACCAGGGTTATCAAGTCTATTGGATGGAATCAACTAACCTGTCCGATCCCGCCGTGGTTCTATATATGGAGCAGGAGCCCTCGCCGATGGCTCGCTGGCAATCATTAACAGAGTTCTTCAATGCGGAATACTCGGCAGCCTACACGTCATAATAATTGAGCGGTCCTGAAGGAGTCGGATGTCTCGATAAGGTCCGCTTGGTTCTACATTTGAATCAGGATGCTGTGTGACTTGGGGTCCAACGGTAGGCAAGTAAGGGTGGGTCGGCCCTACTTGCCTGCCGGACACTAGTATTCGAAGCGGTCAGAACGGATATCCTGCTCGCGTACTAGCCTCGGAGACCAACGACTGAACCTTGACGGCCAGCGAAGGGGGAACCTTCGGCCGGAGCAAAGCGTCAGAGCTCAGCAAGTCGGGTATCTATATGACGACGCTTTCAGTAAGAAGGCCCTACCTGCGAGCCGCGATCGCGGACTTGGCCAGGGGTCCGCTCGTCGCGCCCGGTCCAGCCTTCGCTCAGGGGGTCTGACATCTACTCCGGCGTGACCACCTCGCAGGTTGCCGCGCTAACGGCCGTGACCAGAAAAACCTTGTCGACGTCACGGTCGACACCGATGGCGCCAAGGGTGAGGCGTCTGGTTCGGTGATCGCCACCGACGGCCACCCGTTCTGGGTCGCCGACCTCAAGGAATGGGTCAAGGCCGCCGACCTGAAGCCGGGTCAGTGGCTGCGTACCTCAGCCGGCACGCTGGTGCAGGTCGAGGCCATACGACCCTTCACCCAACAACGCCGAGTCCACAACCTCACCGTCGACGGCATCCACACGTACTATGTGGTGGCCGCCAGCACGCCGGTCCTCGTACATAACTGTGCCAGCTATGGCGAGTTGGACGAACTGGGTAGAGCAACCGGCGTTGAGGCGACGCTCACAAAGGAATCCAACGGCGGGCGTACCGCTCCGAAGGTCGACCCGGCTGGCTGGAAGAGCGGCCAACGCTACAACAGGGCTCATCTGCTGGGGGCCCAGTTGGGTGGATCCAATACGAACCCGCGGAATTTTGTAACGATGCACCAGTATGCCAACACCCCGATTATGCGTGGCATCGAAAATAATGTTCGGCGAGCGGTAGAGGGGGGGCCAAACTGTGAAATACCGAGTTACTCCGAACTATCAAGGAAGTAACCTGCTTCCCGCAAGCGTAACAATTGAGCCGCAGGGTTCTGGTGGCTTCAATCTATTCGTCTCCGTTTTGAATAGGGCGAAACCGTGATCGACGTTATGAAAAGACACTTACTTGAAGCGGTTCCAGTTGGTGTGCATGCTAAAAGATCGCAGGATTGGAATAGCTTCTTCAGTAAGACTGGAATGGTGCTACCCGAGGACTACGTCTGGCTTGTGGGGTCCTACGGCTGTGGGCGGTTCGATGAGTACTTGTACCTTCTTGAGCCTGGCTGTCCGAACGTTAATTACGAATTGATGGCAGCAGTTAAGGAGCGACGAGAAGCTTTCGATTGGCTTTGGCAAGAGGGAGAACCTAAGCCGCCGGAGCTCCAAGTCGAGGGTAGCGAATTCATCCCCTGGGCCAGCACTGATAATGGTGAGTTCCTATACTGGCGCAGCCTGCCCGGCTTGCAGCCGTCCGAATGGACCGTCTTGATAAGCGAGGCAAGAGGAGAGCAGTGGGAGCATTACCAGATGGGATGTGTTGAATTTCTGGCCAAGGCTCTGACGCGAGAGATAACATCGGAAATCCTCTCGCCCGAATTCCCGCTGGCAACGCATCTCTTCGAGCCGATTGAGAGTCTCGCCTGACTCTCCGAGCGGTCTCGCCTGCTCCGTCGGTGGTGCCACCCGCTTCTGTTGGGTGGGGCGCCACATCGAGTAGTGCTCAAGCAACGTCAGGAAACATGTACGAGGCGTCGGCAGCGGCCTCAGTCAAGACCGGAGTTCGTCCGAACTGGCTGGCATGGGAGGCACTTGACGATCCGCGGTAACGACCCCGGTAACGGAGGCGATCCCGATAGGCGGATGAGGCGGTGAGCCACGGCATGTAGTGGCACTTCAGTGCGTCGCTTTTATCCGTTTCTAACGACGTTTCAGCCTATCCTGGCATAGCGTGACAGAATCGTGGTAAGACTTGGGGGTCAAGGGGTCGTCGGTTCGAATCCGGCCGTCCCGACCGATTGGCCTGGGGAGATGAAGATCTTCTCGGATTGCGGCGGTAGCATCCGGTAACGGATGATCTTTGTTGGCGGTGACGGCGTGGCTGGTTTGCCGTTGACGTGCCTGTTGCACAACGCTCTGAGCTGCCGCTTCATTCGCGTCCTGGATGGAGCGGCATTCTCGCTTTTGATTGCGTGTCAAGTGGTGCGTGCCCGCGCGATGCGTCTCTCATGCCGAGCGATTCCGAGGCTTTGGCGGTCAAATAATTGCGTTCGATGTTCCGACCTCGTACGTGGACCAGATTCGTTCAGTGGCGATCAGTCAACGTTGCCCATCTGGTATGAGTAGGCGGCAATGGAACATCTTTTCAAGAGGGCGTCCTCAGATTGGCGACCCGAGTAAGGGGCCGGACCTGTATGGGCTTCCGTCGGAGATGCTCCCTGGACTCCTGGATGCCATAATCCCAGGGTCGGGCAGAGTGTTGTGACCGACCTCAAGAGGCACTTGCGGGTGGGGGGCGCATGAAAGAGAACTCTGACGAGGAGTTGGCTCGACTGTGGGCTCGTTCCGTGAGCCCGCCGGCGGGGCGGTTAGCAATGTTCTATGTGGAGGTTGGGCATTGGGAAGAAGTCGAAGGCTTCGCCCGCCGTGTTCGAACACTGACCGATGCTGGGGTTGAAACTTCCCGAAGTGCAGACTTCGAAATGGATCAACTTCCGGAGAGCGCTCTGCCGGATTGGGCTAGAGATACTGATGTGTCCGGTGTGCGTCGCGATGCTCACCTTCGATACTCGCTTCATCGCGGCGAGGAGAGCTGGACTGCGCAAGACCTGTTGTTCTCGTTCGACCCAAAGCAGAGATGTTGGAAATGGTGGGATGTGACTCGCCTTGCCGGGGATCTACTCCAAGTCTGGGTGGACTCTCAAGGGGAACCGGTGTTCGCCTGCGATGAGTTGAGGTGGATTCTTTATCTTAGCCTCGGCCCTTCGTTAAGGGCTGCGCGGCGGCGGTCCCGGGGACGCGAAAGTGCCTTCTGATCTGGAACGATGTGACTTGTCTAGGGTCTCA
>NZ_JBICTE010000040.1:0-61694 GCF_043197485.1 Micromonospora sp. NPDC049102
GGGCCGGGGGGGTTTTGTTTTTGGTCATCCGCCCTTGGTGGGGTGGGGGGGGGGGGGGGGCGGGGGGTTGGGGGGGGGGGGCGGGGGGGGCGGGGCGGGGGGGGGGCGGGGGGGCCCCCCCCCCCCCCCGACGAGGTGACCTACTTCTTGGCCTGACCGGCGGCGACCTCTTCCGCCGTCCAGTAGCCGGAGTCGATCAGCGTCGCCTTGATGTCGTCCTTGTAGACGGTCGCGATCGGCAGCAGGTAGGACGGGACGACCTTGACGCCGTTGTTGTACGTCTCGGTGTCGTTCGCCTGCGGCTGCTTGTCCTGCAGGAACGCCTCCGCAGCGTTGGCGGCCTGGTCGGCCAGCAGGCGGGTGTCCTTGAAGACGGTCGAGCTCTGCACGCCGTCGTTGATCAGCTTGATCGAGGCGATCTCGGCGTCCTGACCGGTCACGACCGGCATCTTCTTCTTGCCCGCACCGCCGTAGCCCGCGTTCTGCAGGGCGGTGATGATGCCCCGGGAGATGCCGTCGTACGGCGACAGGACCCCGTCGACGACCGAACCGTCGTTGTAGCTGGACGTCAGCAGGTCCTCCATGCGCTTCTGCGCGGTCTCCTGCTGCCAGCGCAGGATGGCCACCTGCTCCTTGGTGGTCTGCTTCGACTTCACCTTCAGCGTGCCCGCCTCGATGAACGGCTTGAGGGTGTCCATCGCCCCGCCGAAGAAGTACTGCGTGTTGTTGTCGTCCAGCGAGCCGGCGAACAGCTCGACGTTGAACGGGCCCTTGGCCGTGCCCTTCGAGCCGTCCTTGTTCAGCAGGCCGAGACCGACCAGGAGGGCGGTGCCCTGCGCGACGCCGACCTTGTAGTTGTCGAAGCTGACGTAGAAGGCGACGTCCTTGCTGCCGCGGATCAGCCGGTCGTACGAGATGACCGGGATCTTCGCGGCGGCGGCGGCCTGCAGCTGGCTGCTGAGCGCCGTACCGTCGATGGCGGCGATGACCAGGACGTCCGCGCCCTGGGTGATCATCTGGTCAACCTGCTGCGACTGGGTCGGGATGTCGTCGCCCGCGTACTGCAGGTCGACCTTGTAGCCCTTGGACTCCAGCTTCGACTTCACCGCGTTGCCGTCGGCGATCCAGCGCTCCGACGTCTGCGTCGGCATCGAGACGCCGATCGTCAGGTCCCCCGGCTTCTTGTCGCTGGTGTCGCCGCCGCTGCCGGCACCTCCACCACTGCACGCCGCCAGGCTCAGCGCCAGCGCCGCGCTACCGAGAGCAACCAGGAATTTCCTGCTCACGGGCTTCTCCTCTCCCGATTACCCCCGCCGACCGCCGGGGCCACCTGTCATCTTTCGGGTAGTGTTAGCGCTCACATAGAGCACGTCAACACTTGATCCGAAATACCGGTGTCACGGTCTCGTAACGGAGACTTCTCCACCCACACGACCACGCGCAACGCCCGGGGACGGTTGATCGGAGGCTGCAGGTCACGAGGCATCGATGGTGTCCGTGGCGTCAGCCGCGCGGCGGGGCGACGCTGTCGCGCGCGACCAGAGTCGGGGCGATCGTCTGGCGCAGGGCGCCGCCACCGTTGCCGGACACGATCTGGGTCAGCAGCATCTGCAGGCTCGCCCGCGCGACGGCGTCGAAGTCCGGTCGCACGGTCGTCAGCGGCGGGATGAAGTACGCCGCCTCCGGCACGTCGTCGAACCCGACGATGCTGATCTCGGCGGGCACCTTCCGCCCGAACTCGTGCAGCGCCCGCAGCACGCCCAGGGCGAGGTGGTCGTTCGCCGTGAAGATCGCGGTCACCTCCGGCATCCGAGCGAGCATCTGCCCGCACCGGTAGCCCGAGGCCGCCGACCAGTCCCCGTGCATCAGGGGCGGTGGGACGACCCCCGCGGCCAGCAGAGCCTCCCGCCAGCCCTCGATACGACCGGCGCTGTCGAACCAGTCCGACGGCCCCGACACGTGCCACACGGTGCGGTGCCCCGCGTCGAGGAGATGCTGCGTCACGGCCCGCGCGCCCGCCACCTGGTCGACAGTCACCAACGGCACCGGACGGTGGGGGTCGCCGTCGACCGTCACCAGTGGAACGTCCTTGGGCAGTCGCTCCAACGCCTCGCCGGCCGACTCGACCGGCGCGATGACCACGATGCCGGCGACCCGGTGCGCCAGATGCCGCTCGACAGCGGCCGAGATGGAACGGTGGTCCAGGTCCCGTACGCTGCCGACGCTGACCGCGAAGCCCTCCGCGGCGGCGGTCTGCTCCAGAGCGGCCAGCAGCGACGCCGGACCGTAGAGGGTCGTGTTCTGTGCGACCACGCCGATGACCTGGGACCGGCCGGTCACCAGGGCACGCGCGGCACCATTCGGGCGGTAGCCGAGCTCGGCGATCGCCGCCCGCACCCGCAACCGGGTCTGCTCACGCACGTTGGGATGCCCGTTGAGCACCCTCGACACCGTCTGATGGGAGACACCGGCCAGACGAGCGACATCCGTCATCGCGGGACCGTGCACGGCCATTTCACTCCCCCCGCCTTCACCCGACCCGCGGCCCGTCGACGTCGACTGGAGCGGCCCGGCCCGATCCCCCTCGCTCAGCCACCACGCCGGTGCTGAATCCCAGGTGACCAGCGCTGGATCGCCGACAGTCTACGCCAGCGGCCCCCTCGAACACGGTACGGCTGAACGCGAACCACGCGGCGCGTGCCAGGTGGCGCCGGCGGTCTCTCCCGCCGTTCACGCGGACGCCTCGACCGGCGACGGCCGCAACGAGCCGCCGCCCCGCTCCAAGCTCCTGGACAGAGCGTGGAACAGGGCGGCGGCGGGTCCGATCCGGCGGCGCTGGTGGTGCGGTCGCGACGCGGTCAGACAACTCGTCGAGTGACCGGCGTCACGGTGTGGTCAGGTCGAAGCGGCGGACGGTGACCGCGCCACCGAGCGCCTGGGAGGCGTGGTTGAAGATGGCGAACCGGTAGCCCATGAAGAACTGCCAGTTGTTCGCCAACGTCAGGGCGTTGCCGAACGACGTGAAGTTGACGCCGTCCGTGCTGTACGAGAAACGTGCCTGTCGACCCGAGCCCGGTCTGATGTCGGCGTTGGCCCGCAACCAGATCCGGCCACCGGAGATGGCGGTGCTCGCCGCCTCGCTGCCGGTGCTGGTGGTGTTCCAGTTGCCGTCCATCGTGAGACCGTTCTGCATCACCAGACGGGTGGATCCGTTGTCCCGCTTGATGCCGATCCAGGCGGACGAGTTGCGCAGCACCGCCAGACCGGTGCGGTCACCGTCGCGCATCGTCGAGTAGTCCAGCTCGATGGTGGCGGTGGAGGTGGGGCCCTGGATGCGGTGTGTCAGCGTGTTGCGCGCCGCGTAGAGGTCACCGGTCACCGTGGCCGTCTGCAGGTTGAGCCCGTTGTTGACCGACCACCTGCTGCTGTCCGGGTTGTGGTTCCACTCCCACTGGGGGCCGAGCGTGGTGCCGGCGAACGTGTCGGTGCCCGTCAGCGGCTTCACCGCACGAGGCGGTGTGGGCAGGTTCGGCTTCGGGTAGGAGCTGCCCCACGTGCCGTTGACGGTCTGCAGCACCGGCCAGCCGTCGCTGGTCCAGGTGATCGGTGCCATGGCCGGCATCCGACCACCGGGGTACGCGTCGACGAACGACATGTAGTACCAGTCGCCGTTCTGGGTCTGCACCAGGCCACCCTGGTGCGGAACGCCGCCGCCGGAGATCGGGCCGGGCAGGTTGAGCAGCACCTGACGCTGCTCGTACGGGCCGAATGGGCCGTTGGTCGACTTCAGCACGTACTGGCCGTTGGCCGGTCGGGTGAGCCAGATGTAGTAGGCCCCGTTGCGCTTGTAGAACCGCGCACCCTCCAGGGTGCCGATGCTCGACGGGGTCTGGTACACCTGCTGGGCGCGCACCTGGGACTTCCCGTCGGCGGACAGCTGGGCGACGCTGATCGTGGTGTTGCCGTACGCCACGTACATGGTGTCGTTGTCGTCGATCAGCATGCCGGCGTCGTAGTAGCAGTTCGGGATGGTGGTGTGCTTGCTCCAGGTGCCGTCGACGGCGGACGCGGTGTAGATGTGCGTCTGCGAGAAGTCGATGCACCCGGCCCAGTAGTACGTGCGGTTGCTCGGCCGGTAGTTCAACGTCGAGGCCCAGATCCCGTCGACGTACGCGTTGCCACCGCTCATGTCGTACTTCGAGCCGAACTCCAGGCGAGGTACGGAGTGCCCGGCGTACTCCCAGTTCACCAGGTCGTACGAGCGCAGCACCGGGGCGCCCGGCGAGTAGTGCATGGTGGAGGCCGACATGTAGTAGACGTTGTCCACCCGGATGATGTCGACGTCGGCGAAGTCCTGCCACACCACGGGGTTCGAGTACGTGCCGCTCGACGGGGGCGGTGTCGTCGGGGGCGGCGTGGTGGGGGGCGGCGTGGTGGGGTTGCCGCCACCGTCGACGCGGACGAGCTGCCACTGCTGGTTGGTGCCGTTCCAGTCGTCGTACTGCACGATGTTGCCGCCGTCGGCGGTCGAGGCGCTCTGGACTTCCATGACCTTGTTGCTGTTACGGTTGATCAGCCGGACGTAGCCGCCGTCCGAGTCGGCGAGCCGGAACTGCTGGTTGGTCCCGCTGTTGTCGGACCACTGCACGATCGCCCCACCATTGGCGGTCGAACGGCCGGAAACGTCCAACACCTTGCCCGACAAGCGCGACTTGACCCGGTAGTAGCCACTCCCGGAGTCCACGAACTGCCACTGCTGCTGGTTGCCGTTGTTACGCGTCCACTGCGTGATCCGCGCACCGTCGTTCGTGGCCGAGTTGTACACGTCCAATGCCTTGCCACTGTTGCGGTTCACCAGGACGTACCACGCGCTGGTGTCGACCGTGGCCGCCGATGCGGGCGCCGCGGCCACCGCCGCCGCCGCGCCACCGACCACCAGCGCCGTCGCCGCGATGGCGACTCTCGACAGCCAACTGCGCCGGCGTGGCGCACCCCGGGGAACCCGACCGATGGAAAGCATGATCCTCCTCTGCTGACGCGAACCGTGCGGTCTGGGCCGTCGTCCGCGGCACCGGGCGGGGCACCGAACTGACCATGCCCGGCCATGTGATCGCTAACAGCACTTCCCGAACGCCGCGGCAGCACGATGCCGAAGACGAGGGGCTAGGACGCGAGCACGGCCGGACCAGGCAATGACATCGACCACCTTGGTTATAGACTGTGAGCGATAACATGCTCTTAGTCAAGGCGTAACACGATCGGCTCGTGGGCCTGCTAGGACACGTGGCAGAGCCTGTGCGGAGGCACGAACGGGTGGTCCACCCCGGCCCGCAGGCAGGGGTGGACCACCCGTTTCACCGGACGCTCCGGCCGCCGCTCAGAAGCCGCGGGCCAACCGGTAGTAGGCCTGGTTCCACCGGATCTCGTCCGCGAAGCGGCGCGCATTGGTGTCGGCGTCGATGACGACGAGCTCGGTCCGGCTCATCTCCGCCAGGTCGTGTAGCTCCTCGGTGCCCACCGCCTGCGACAGCACGGTGTGGTGCGGCGCTCCGGCGGTGATCCAGGACTCGGCGGAGACCGGCAGGTCCGGTCGCGGTCGCCAGACGGCACGGGCCACCGGCAGTCGGCGTAGCGGCTGCGGCGGCGGCACGACGTCGATCTCGTTGGCCACGAGTCGGAACCGCTCCCCCATGTCGGCCAGCCCTAGCACCACCGCCGGACCGGGCGCGGCGTCGAACACGAGCCGTACCGGATCCTCCCGCCCACCGATGCTCAGCGGGTGGATCTCGACGTTGGGCACGTCGGAGGCGATGGTCGGACAGACCTCGAGCATGTGGGCACCGAGCACCAGCTCCTGGCCCGGGGTGAGGTCGTAGGTGTAGTCCTCCATGAACGAGGTACCGCCCTGGACACCCACGGACATCGCCTTGATGGTGTGCACCAGGACCGACGTCTTCCAGTCGCCCTCGCCGCCGAAGCCGTACCCGTCGGCCATCAGCCGTTGCACGGCGATGCCGGGGAGCTGACGCAGACCGCCGAGGTCCTCGAAGTTCGTGGTGAACGCCCGGAACCCACCGGCGTCCAGGAACGCGCGCATACCCAGCTCCAGGCGGGCGGCGTAGCGCAGCGAGTCGTGCCGCTCACCCCCGGGAAGCAGCTCGGCACCCACGCGGTAGCTGTCGCCGTACTCCTTGACCAGCTCGTCCACGTCGGCGTCGGCGACCTCGCCGACCACCTCGACCAGGTCGTTGACGCCGTAGGTGTTGACCGAGACCCCGAAGCGCAGCTCCGCCTCGACCTTGTCACCCTCGGTCACCGCGACGTCGCGCATGTTGTCGCCGAAACGGGCCAGCCGCAGCGACCGCATCGCCGACCAACCGGTCGCCGCGCGGGCCCAGGCGCCGACCCGGGCGGTCACCCGCGGGTCGCTGACGTGCCCGGCGACCGTCTTGCGGGCCACACCGAGGCGGGTCTGGATGTACCCGAACTCACGGTCGCCGTGCGCGGCCTGGTTCAGGTTCATGAAGTCCATGTCGATGTCGTCCCACGGCAGCAGGACGTTCGCCTGGGTGTGCAGGTGCAGCAGCGGCGTCTGCAGAGCGTCCAGTCCGGCGATCCACATCTTCGCCGGCGAGAACGTGTGCATCCACGCGATGACCCCGATCGCGCCCTGGGCGGCGGCCTCCCGGCAGACCCGCAGGATCTCACCGCTGTTGGTCAGGACGGGCTTCCAGACCACCCGGGCGGGAATCTGCGGCGAGTCGTCGAGCGTGGCCGCGATCTGGCGGGACTGCTCGGCTACCTGCCGGAGCGTCTCCTCGCCGTACATGCCTTGGCTGCCGGTGAGGAACCAGATCTCGGGTTCGGGGTGTGGTGCCATGGGGTTGCCTTCCACGAGAGGGGCGGTCACTTGTAACGGATTCCGATGAGTCGCTGCAGGAGGATGAACGCGAAGAGCAGGCCGCCGATCACGATCTTGGTCCACCAGGAGTTCAGGCTGCCGTCGAACGTGATGAGAGTCTGGATCACGCCCAGGACCAGCACGCCGAGCACCGTGCCGAAAATGTATCCGGCGCCGCCGGTGAGCACGGTGCCGCCGATGACGACGGCGGCGATGACGTCCAGTTCCATGCCGACGGCGATCAGCGGCGCGCCGGAGAGAGTGTAGAAGGACAGCAGGATGCCGCCGATCGCCGAGCAGAGCCCGCTGATCGTGTAGACGGCGATCCGGGTCCGCCCCAGCGGCAGGCCCATCAGCAGCGCCGACTGCGGGTTGCCGCCGATCGCGTACACGTTGCGTCCCAGCCGGGTGTAGGCCAGCACGTACGCGGCGACGAGCACCACGGCGAAGGCGATCAGCACGCTGATCGAGACGAAGTTCCCCCGGGGATCACCGATCCGCTCCTGCGACATCCTGGTCCAGAAACCGTCCGTGATCGGGATGGACGAGTCCGAGATGAACGTGCACATGCCCCGGGCGAAGAACATCCCGGCGAGCGTGACGATGAACGGCTGGATCTCGAAGAAGTGGATGACGCAGCCCATCAACAGGCCGAGCGTCGGGCCGATGAGCAACGCGACGACGAGCACGAGCCCCGCCGGCAGACCCTTGTTCAACAGGTCCGCCGACACCATCGCCGTCATCGCGACGACGGACCCGACCGACAGGTCGATGCCACCGGTGAGGATCACGAAGGTCATGCCCACCGCGACGACGAGCAGGAAGCCGTTGTCGATGAAGACGTTGAAGATGACCTGCACGTTCGAGAACGCCGTGTACTGGGACACGCCGATGCCGTACATGACCAGCAGCAGGGCGAGCGTGGCCAGCACCGGCACCTGCCGCCGGGGCAGCCGGAACCGGGTGCGGCGGGGGGCGGTGAGCGATCCGGTGGTCATGCCGCCACCTGCTCCTTCGGCTTGTCGGCGACGGGGCGCGGCGGTGGGGTGCTCTTCCGGCGCCGGCTGAACCGGGCTCGGAAGGCCGGCGCCTGGATGAGGCAGACGGCGATGACGACCACCGCTTTGAACAGCAGCGACGTCTGCGGCGAAATGTTCATGGCGTACACCGTGGTGGTCAGGGTCTGGATGATCAGCGCGCCGAGGATGGTGCCGCTGAGGTAGAACCGGCCACCGGCGAGGGACGTACCGCCGATGACGACCGCGAGGATGGCGTCCAGCTCCACCCAGAGGCCGACGGCGTTGCCGTCGGCGCTGGACACGTTGGCCGTCATCATGAACCCGGCGATCGCCGCGCAGGCGGCGCTGAGCACGTACACGAGGAAGATGACCCGGTTGGAGCGGATGCCCGCCAACCGGCTCGCCTCGGCGTTGCCGCCCACCGACTCGACGATCATGCCGAGGGCGGTGCGACGGGTGAACGCGGCGACGAGCAGGGCGGCGGCGAGCGCGATGAAGATGGCCAGCGGCAGGGTCAGCAGGTGACCCAACCCGATCGCCCGGAACGGCCCCGAGTTGATGGTGATGATCTGACCCTGCGTGATGAGCTGGGCGAGGCCGCGACCGGCCACCATCAGGATCAGGGTGGCGATGATCGGCTGGATACCGATCACGGCCACCAGCACCCCGTTCCAGGCGCCGAGCACCAGCGAGATCCCGAACGCCATCGCCAGCGCGGTCAGCACCACGCCGAGGCTGTTCTGGTCGGGCTGCTTGCTGATGTACATGCAGGCGACCGCGCCGCTGATCGCGCAGAGGGAGCCGACCGACAGGTCGATGCCTCCGGTCGAGATCACCAGGGTCATGCCCAGCGCCACCAGGATCAGTGGCGCGCTCAGCCGCAGGATGTCGATCGGCGTGCCGTACAGGTGCCCGTCCTTGAGCTCGATGGACAGGAACCCGGGGCGGTAGATCGTGTTCGCCGCGAGCATGACGACCAAAACGGCGACGGGCCAGAACAGCCGGTGACCGATCATCGTCCGATACCGGCTCGTGGTGTCGTTCATCGGTCCGCCTCCTCCCGCTGGGAGCCACTCGCGATCGTCTGCATGACGCGCTCCGCGTCGAGACCCTCGTTGTTGGCGAGCTGCGCGACCATCTGCCGGTCCCGCATGACGGCCACCTTGTGGCTGAGGCGCAACACCTCCTCCAACTCGGCCGAGATGAACAGCACCGCCATCCCGCCGTCGGAGAGTTGCGCCACGAGCCGCTGGATCTCCGTCTTCGCGCCGATGTCGATGCCCCGGGTCGGCTCGTCCAGGATCAGCAGCCGTGGCTCGGTGATCAGCCACCGGGCGAGGAGGACCTTCTGCTGGTTGCCGCCGGAGAGGTTGCGTACCGGCACCTCCGGGTCCGCCGGACGGATGTCGAGCGCCTTGACGTACTTGTCGACCAGTTCGTCCTGGCGGCGGCGCGGTATCGGCCGCAGCCAGCCACGGGCGGCCTGCATGGCGAGGATGATGTTCTCGCGGACCGACAGGTCCGGGACGATGCCCTCGGCCCGGCGGTTCTCTGAACAGAAGCCGACGCCCTGGTCGATGGCCTGCGCGGGGGTACGCAGACTGCCGGCCGTGCCGCCGATCGCGACCTGCCCGCCGTCGGCCCGGTCGGCCCCGAAGAACAACCGTGCCACCTCGGTACGCCCCGAGCCGAGCAGGCCCGCGAGGCCCACCACCTCACCGGGGTGGATGGTCAGACTGAACGGCTCGACAGCGCCGGCCCGGCCGAGGTTCGACACCGCCACCAGGGGGGTGCCCTCCTCGAGCGCGGCCAGGTCGCGTCGCGAGTGCTCCTCGATCCCCTCCAGGACGTCGAGCTCCTTGCCGATCATCTTCTCGACGAGGCCGAGTTGGGGCAGCTCGGAGGTCAGGTACTCGCCGACGAGCCCGCCGTTGCGCAGCACCGTGATGCGGTCCGCGATCTCGTAGACCTGGTCGAGGAAGTGCGTCACGAACAGGATCGCGATGCCCTCGTCGCGCAGTTGCCGCATGATGCGGAACAGCTGCGCGACCTCACCCGCGTCGAGGCTGGACGTCGGCTCGTCCAGGATCAGCACCCGGGCCTGGATGTCGATGGCACGGGCGATCGCGACCATCTGCTGGATCGCCAGCGAGTACGAGCCCAGCGGCGCGCTGACGTCGAGGTCGAGATCGAGGCGGGACAGCAGCGCGCGGGCGCGGCGGCGGACCTCGCCCCAGCGCACGGCGCCGAGCAGGCGCGGCTCACGTCCGATGAAGATGTTCTCCGCCACCGAGAGGTTGGTGCAGAGATTGACCTCCTGGTAGACGGTGCTCACCCCGGCGGCCGTCGCCTGCATCGGCCCGCCGAAGGACACCGGCTCATCGCCGAGGGTGATCGTGCCCTCGTCGGTGTCGTAGACACCGGTCAGCACCTTGATGAGGGTCGACTTCCCGGCGCCGTTCTCGCCCATCAGGGCGTGCACCTCGCCGGGGAAGAGTCGGAAGTTGACGTCGTGGAGTGCACGCACCCCGGGGAAGGACTTGCTGATCCCGGTCATCGTCAGGACCGGACGGCTATCCGTCATCCCATCAGACCTCTTCTGGGGGTTGTCGACGCGGATGGGCCGTTGCGCTCCCACCGCACCCGCCCGGCCCCAGACCGGGGCTCGGGCGGGCGTGGCGCGGGTCGTCGCGGATCATGCCCGGTCCGTTCGGGTTTACGGGGCGACACGGCGGGGCCGCCACGCGAGCGCGGCGACCCCCCTCGCGTCGATCAGTACTTGCGGGTGGGCAGAGCCTCCTTGGCCTGCGCCTGCGTGAAGGTGGTCTCCTCGGTCTCGATCCGAGCCGGCACCGTCTCACCCGCGTGGACCTTCTTGGCCAGGTCCATCAGCTGGGGGCCGAGCAGCGGGCTGCACTCCGCGATGAAGTTGAACTTCCCGTCAGCGAGAGCCTGCATACCGTCCTTGACGGCGTCGACCGTGATGATGGTGATGTCCTTGCCGGGCACCTTGCCGGCCGCGGTGATGGCCTCGAGAGCGCCCAGACCCATGTCGTCGTTGTGCGCGAACAGCACGTCGATCTTCGGGTTGGCCTTGAGGAACTGCTCCATGACCTGCTTGCCGCCCGCCCGGGTGAAGTCACCCGGCTGAGAGGCGATGATCTTCAGGTTCGGGTTGGCGGCGATCGCCTCGCCGAAGCCCTTCTTGCGGTCGTTGGCCGGTGCCGCACCGGTGTTGCCCTGCAGCTCGACGATGTTGACCGGGCCCGTGGCGCCCTTCTTCTGCTCGACCAGCCACTCGCCCGCGAGCTTGCCCTCCTTGACGAAGTCCGAGCCGAGGAAGGTCTTGTAGAGGCTCTTGTCGGCCGAGTCGACCGAGCGGTCGGTCAGGATGACCGGGATGCCGGCGTCCTTGGCCTCCTTGAGCACGGTGTCCCAGCCGGACTCCACAACCGGCGAGAAGGCGATGACGTCCACCTTCTGCTGGATGTAGTTGCGGATGGCCTTGATCTGGTTCTCCTGCTTCTGCTGCGCGTCGTCGAACTTCAGCTCGACGCCCGCCGCCGCGGCGGACTCCTTGATCGAGGTGGTGTTCGCCGTACGCCACCCGCTCTCGGCGCCGACCTGGGAGAAGCCCATAGTGATCTTGCCGTCGTCCTTGGACCCGCCGCCGCCGGTGTCGCTGTTGCCGCAGGCCGCCACGCCGCCGATGAGCAGCACACTGGCGAGGATCGCGATAGCGCGCTGCGTTCGCATCTTTCTCATCAGATCTCCTTGGCTGGGTGTGGTGGGGACCGCGTCAGCCGCCGACGAGCAGAGGTGGCGTACGCGGGTGGTGCGTGCTGGTGCGTCGGTGGAGCAGACCGGCGGGCCGTGTGGAGACGGTCAGGAGCCCGCCGGTGCGACTGGTTGTTGGCCGTAGACGTTCTGGTAACGGTGGTAGAGGGCGTCGATGTCGGCCTGCGCGATGGGCACGGGCTGCCCGAGGGTGCGCGCCAGGTACGAGGTACGGGCCACGTCCTCGCACATGACCGCCGCCTTGACCGCCGCCCGGGCGTCCCGGCCGATGGTGAAGACGCCGTGGTTGCGCATGAGCACGGCGGGCGAGCGGTGCCCGGCGAGCGTGGCGACGATGCCCTTGCCGATGTCGTCGCCGCCGATCAGCGCGAACGGGCCCAGCGGGATCTCCCCGCCGAACTCGTCGGCCTGCGCGGTGAGGTGACAGGGGATCGCCTCACCGCAGGCGGCCCAGGCGCTCGCGTACGAGCTGTGCGTGTGCACCACGCCGCCGACCTCCGGCATGGCGCGGTAGACGTAGGCGTGGGCGGCCGTGTCGCTGGACGGCGCCAGGTCTCCCTCGACCAGGATTCCGTCGAGGTCGCAGACCACCATCGTGTCGGCCGTGAGGTCGTCGTAGCCCACACCGCTCGGCTTGATGACCATGAGGTCCTGGCCGGGCACCCGCGCGGAGACGTTGCCGGACGTCCAGGCGACCAGGTTGTACCGGGTCAGCTCGCTGTGCAGGCGGGCAACCGTCTCGCGCAGCTCACCGATCTGCCGGCTCAGCTCTGCGTTCATGCGACGACCTCCAGCGGGGCCTCGTGGGTGGCCGCGGAGGCTTCCACCGCCGCGTTGCGGATCGCCCGGAGGCGGAGCATCACGTCGTTGCCGCCGCGACCGAAGTGGTCGTGCAGCGCCCGGTACTCGGCGTACAGCGCGTCGTAGGCTCGCGCCCGCTCGGGGTCCGGCGTGTAGACCGCCTCGTGCACCCGCCCCATCGCCTGGGACGCCTCGTGGATCGACGGGTACGCCCCGGCCGCGACGGCGGCGTGGATCGCCGAGCCGAGTGCCGGCCCCTGCGCGGACGCGATGATGTTCAGCGGCCGCTTGGTCACGTCGGCGTAGATCTGCATCAGGAGCTTGTTGTTGGTGAGACCGCCGGCGATCACCAGGTCGTTGACCGGGACGCCGGCCTCGACGAACGCGTCGATGATCATCCTGGTGCCGTACGCCGTGGCCTCCAGCAGCGCGCGGTAGATGTCCTGTGGGCGGGTGGCCAGGGTCATCCCGACGACCATCCCGCTGAGGTCGTGGTTGACCAGCAACGAGCGGTTGCCGTTCCACCAGTCCAGCGCGACCAGGCCGTGCGCGCCGACCGGCTGGCTGGCGGCCAGCTCGGTGAGGCGTTCGTGCGAGGCGAGCCCGGCGGGGGCGCCGTGCTCGACGAACCAGCCGAAGATGTCGCCGACACCGCTCTGGCCGGCCTCGTAGCCCCACGCCCCGGGGCTGATGCCGCCGTCGACCACGCCGCACATGCCGGCGACCTCGGCCGGGTGCTCGCCGTTGACCACGTGACAGGTGGACGTGCCCATGATGGCCACGAGCCGACCCGGCTGTACGGCCTGCGCGGAGGCCGCGGTGACGTGCGCGTCGACGTTGCCGACCGCTACCGCGATCCCCTCCGGCAGGCCGGTCCAGGCGGAGGCGCGGGCGGTGAGCGTGCCGGCCCGGGCACCGAGTGGCAGCAGCGGGCCGTCGAGCTTGGCCACGAAGTCGCCGAAGTCGGGGTTGAGCGCGGTCAGGAAACTCTCGGACGGATACTGCCCGTCCTGCAGGATGCCCTTGTAGCCGGCGGTGCAGACGTTGCGGGTCTCGGTGCCGCTGAGCTGCCAGACGATCCAGTCGGCGGCCTCGATGAACCGCTCGGCCCGGTGGTAGATCTCCGGGTCCTCCTCCAGGATCTGCAGACCCTTGGCGTACTGCCACTCGGCGGAGATCTTGCCGCCGTAGCGGCCGATCCACGGCTCCGCCCGCTCGTGGGCCAGCGCGTTGATCCGGTCGGCGTGCGGCTGCGCGGCGTGGTGCTTCCACAGCTTGACCCACGAGTGCGGCCGGTCGCGCAGCTCGGGGTCCTCGCAGAGCGGGGTGCCGTCGGCGCGCGTCGGTAGGACGGTGCAGGCGGTGAAGTCGATGCCGATGCCCACCACGGCGGCGGGGTCCACTCCCGCGGCGGAGACCGCCGCGGGAACGGCGTAGCGCAGCACGTCGCGGTAGTCGTCCGGATTCTGCAGCGCCCAGTCCGGGGGCAGTGGTCTACCTCCGGGCAACGTCTCGCTGATGACCCCGTCGCCGTATTCGTGCACCGCGGTCCCGAGTTCGGCACCGTCACGAACCCGGACCACGAGGGCCCGCCCGGAGAGAGTGCCGAAGTCGACACCCACGACGTAGCTTTCGGCAGCTCCGCCCACACGCTCCATGTTCACCTCCACCGTTAACGGGGATAGTGTTAACGCTCACATCCAGCCCCGTCAAGACATCTACCTGCAACAGCTCCGTAACGGAACGCGGAGGCGACACCGACTCGGGCGCGTCGATAGCGGACCGGCGCAGAGGACGCGACCCGACCCGAGCGTCGAGCCGTCCCGACTTCCCGCTGCGCGGCGACCCCGGCGCCGCCGGGGCGCGGCGACGATCACACCCGCCGCCGGAGGACGCGACGGCGAGGTCCGGACGGGACAGGTGGCGTGACGACGGCGTCATCCTCGCGTGGCTGCGACAGCGTCGCCCCACGACCACGATCGGCTTGCCGATGGATTGTCAGCGATAACATCGACAGCGCCGATGCTCGCGCATGATCAGACCTGCCAACCGGACTGTCGCCACGTCCGAGCCCATGACCCGCGCTCCGGTGCTCGGCACCCGATGCCGGCCGCCGACCTACATCGAATGTTATCGATAACATTCGATGTTCCGCCGTGCGCGAACCGCGCGGAGCGTGGTGATCGACTCCAGGTCGACGATGTGGCGAGCCAGGCCCGGGCACGCCGATGGCCCGGCCCACCTGGGCCGGGCCGTCGGATGTCGGGTCAGACCGTCCGGCTGCGGTTGTAGAGCGCCCTGGCCCACCAGAAGCAGGCCACCGTGATGACGGCGCACCAGGCGACCGCGAGTAGCCCGTTGGCACCGATTCCCGTGCCGAGCAGCAGGCCGCGGAGCGTCTCCATGACCGGGGTGAAGGGCTGGTAGTCGGCGAACAGGCGGACCGGGGTCGGCATCGAGTCGGTGGGGACGAAACCGCTGCCGAGGAACGGCAGCAGCACCAGCGGCATGGGCAGGTTGCTGGCCGCCTCGACGCTCTCGGTGACCAGGCCGAGAGCCACCGACAGCCAGGTGACGGCGAAGGTGACCATGACCAGCACGCCGATCGCGGCGAGCCATTCGACGGCGTTGGCGGTGGGACGGAACCCGACCAGCAGCGCCGCGCCGGTGACGCCCGCGAGGCCGAGCATCGTCTGGAACATGCTGCCCAGGACATGGCCGGTGAGGACCGACGGTCGGAAGATCGGCATGGTACGGAAGCGGGCGATGATGCCCTCGGCCATGTCCATGGCGACCGAGATCGCGGTGCCCTGCGCCGCGCTGGCCACCGTGATGAGCAGGATGCCGGGGGTGACGTAGTTGGCGTAGTCGGCCCGACCGCCGGCAGGCCCGAGGCCGGCGCCGAGTGTGCCGCCGAAGACGTAGACGAAGAGCAGCAGCAGGATGACCGGGATGCCGACGAGCATCAGGGTCAGCGAGGGGTAGCGGCGCATGTGCAGCAGGTTGCGCCGCAGCATGGTGTTGGAGTCGCGTAGGGCGAGGGTGAGGGTGCTCATCGCGCTGAAGCCCTTTCGTGGCCGGGTTGGCCGGCTCGGGTGTCGGGTTGGCCGGCTCGGGTGTCGGGTTGGCCGGTGAGGGCGAGGAAGACGTCGTCGAGGTCGGGGGTGTGCACGGCGAGGCCGGCCACGGTGATGGAATCCCGGTCGAGGTCGTCGAGGAGGGACCGCAGCGAGCCCACTTCACCGTCGCTCGGCACCTGGAGGGTCAGCGCGGCGTCGTCCCGGGTGGCGGCGGTGAACGTACGGGCCGCCGAGTCGAGCCCCTGCTGGTCGGCGAAGCGCAGGACGACGTGACCGCCCGGGATGAGCCGCTTCAGCTCGTGCGGGGTGCCCTCGGCGATCAGTCGGCCGTGGTCGAGGAAGGCGACGCGGTCGGCGAGCTGGTCGGCCTCCTCCAGGTACTGGGTCGTCAGCAGGATGGTGACGCCCTCGGCGACGAGCGCCTTGATGATGTGCCACATGGCGCGGCGGCTGCGCGGGTCGAGCCCTGTCGTCGGCTCGTCGAGGAAGATGACGCGGGGATCGCCGACCAGCGTCATCGCGAGGTCGAGTCGACGGCGCATGCCGCCGGAGTACGTCGCGGCCGGCTTGTCCGCCGCTTCGCCCAGGTCGAACTGGTCGAGCAGGTCGGCGATCCGTCGGCGACCCGCCTCCCGGTCCAGGTGACACAGGTCGGCCATGAGGTGCAGGTTCTCCCGGCCGGTGAGCAGGTTGTCCACGGCGGAGAACTGGCCGGTGACACCGATCGACTCGCGTACGGCGTCGGCGTCGCGGGTCACGTCGTGCCCGAGGACGCGGGCGAGGCCACCGTCCGCCGGTAGGAGGGTGGAGAGAATCTGCACGGTGGTGGTCTTGCCGGCGCCGTTGGGGCCGAGCAGCGCGAAGATCGTGCCCTCGGTGATCATGAGGTCGATGCCGTCGAGCACAACCTTGTCGCCGTAGGACTTGCGTAGGTCGGTGGTGACGATCGCGGGCTTCCTGCTGCCGTTCATGGTCTCCTCGCTTGCGGTGGGGGTCGGGGCGGGTCAGGCGCGGCGGATCGTGATGTCGCCGTACGAGGTGTTGGCACGGATCTCGACCGTCTCGTCGGTCTCGGCCGGACCGTCGGTCGTCTCGAGGGCGTTGTGGACGCGACCGTGTCGGGAGCTGACGTCGAGCCAGGCGGCGGTGCCCCGCCGGACCCCGACCTCGATCGCCCCGTAGGAGGTCTGCGACTCGATCGACCCGCGCACGACCTCGCCCAGCCGCACGTTGCCGTAGGCGGTCCGTGCCACCACCGAGGCCGTCGGCGCGTCGACGGTGATGTCGCCGTACGCGGTGTTGATCCGGACGTCACCGCCACTGCTGCCGATCCAGCAGTCACCGGACGAGTTCTTGATCTCGGCGGTGCCGTCGACCGCGCCGAGGCGCACCTTGCCCGACGATGCCTTCACCCGGGCGGAGCCGGTGACGCGCTCCACCGCGACCTCGCCGTGACTGCTGTCGATCTCCAGCGAACCGGTCTCCTCCAGGCGGATCGTGCTTCCGGTCTTGATGCGGCACTCGCCGAGCCGCCCCTCGCCACGGAAGACCGCCCACGCCGCCTCGGCATGCAGCCGGCTGCCGCTCGGCACCTCGATCAGCACGTCGACGGACGGTCCGGAGCCGAAGCCGTACCGACGCCAGCTCTTCGGCACCCTGATTCGCAGCTGCCCGGCGGCGAACTCGACCGTGGTCTGCTCCGCCGCGCTCACGTCGGACTTGCTCGACGGGTCACGGGGCCGCACCCGTACCACGGTGTCGGTGCGGTCGGTCGCGGCGATCCAGGCGTCCCCGATGGGCAGCTCGACCTGGACGGAGATCGGTTCTGGTGTGTCGAAAACAGGCATGGTGGTCTCCCGGGAGGGTGTCAGCGAAGGCGGAAGGAGGTGCGGGCAGGCGCGGTTCAGCGCGCCCAGCCGGTGACGTGCTGGCCGGACCTCGGGGGTTCCGGCCGGCGTGGCGGCTGGCGGTCGGGGCCGCCGGCCCCGACGGCACTGGCGACGGCGCGCACCAGCCAGGCATTGACGGACAGCCCGGCGCGGCTCGCGGCCTCGTCGACGCCTGCCTTGAGGTGGTCGGGAAGGCGGAGGTTGATCCGGGACGTGCCGCCCTCGTCACCCTCGGGCGGCACCAGCGGCGCCGGGGCCGCCGGCGGTTCACCGGCCTGGCCCGGCCCATCCGTGGGCGGGGTGGCGGGTGCCACCACGAAGTCGGGCTCGCGTCCGCGCAGCCGGACGTGCACCGACCCGGGGGCGAGATCGCGGGTGATCTCGTCGGCCGCGTCGGAGAGCGCTTCGAGCAGCGTGAGGTGAGTCGCCGCTTCGAGTTGGGTGAAGAGCCGTTCGGCCAGCACCCGACCCTCCGGGTCCACGCCCTCGGCGGCCACGGCGAACTCGTTGCGCAGATTCTCGACGTACGGCCTCAAGTCCATGGCACCATGATGGCATCACTTTGGCTCAGAATGCAACAGGAATGGCTCACTCTGCTGCCATGGCTACCATCGCCGCAGGTCACCGTCGGTGCGCCGGCCCTCCGAAGGCGCGGCGGACCAGCCGGTTCGCGACCTCCTGACTCAGCCCGGTGGCCACCAGCAGGTCACTTGTCGTCGTCCGCACCTGCGCCACCACGACGGCACCGGAGAAACCGACCCCCTCGCGGTAGGCGTCACCAGCGGCGCAGACCGCCGCGAGAGCCCGCTCCCGCGCCTGAACGGGTTCCCGACCGGCGGCGAACTGCCGCTTGAGCAGGCGTACCGCCTCGGCGAGGTCGGCGACGGCCGTGGGCATCCGTTCCGGGACGGACTCGCCGTCCTCGATGAGTGTCACCACGCGACGGATGAGTGTTCCCGAGTTGCGCATCGCCCGGTCGATCGGCTCCGCCGTGTGCGCGTACCGGGCCACCGGCCCCTGCCGCTCGTGCCAGTGCACGGGCGAGAGGGTGCTGGCCTCCCGGGCACCCTGCGTCGCCTCGACGAGGGCCCCCAGCTCGTCCTTGTTGTCGCGCAACTTCGCCCGGGCCGTCAGCGCGCGGGCGATGTCACGGTCGGCCAACGCACCGGCGGTGGCCTCGAGCTGGTCGCTGAGCAGGTCCAGCGCCGGTCGGGCGGCCCGGTTGAGCACCCGCAGCGGGCTCAACGGCAACAGGACGGCGGTGACCAGCAGCGCCATGGTGCCCCCGACGAGGGCGTCCACGAAGCGGGGAATCTCCAGGTCCCGCACGGACGGACTCAACGTGGCGATGAGCACGGCCGTGGCCCCGGCCTGGATCACCACCGCCGCGCTGCCGGCGAGGAACAACGCGACCAGGATCGCCAGCACGACCATCAGCGCGAGCTGCCACCACCCGGTGCCGACCACCCCGAGCAGCAGGTCACCGACCAGCACCCCCACGGTGACACCGATGATCAGTTCGATGGTGCGACGCAGGCGTTGACCGACCGACGCCGCGAGGGTGGAGACCGCGGAGATCGGCGCGAACACCGGCTGCGTGACGTGCAGCACCTGGTGCGCCACCAGCCAGGACAGCGCCGCGGCAAGGCCGGCCTGCAGGGCCAGACCGCCGATGCCCCGAACCCGCCGCCCCCGGGCCCGCAGCGTCTCCGACAGCCGGCCCCACAGGCGGGCGACGGTCGACGTCGGGCCGGACTGCGCTCCCACGCCGGCGCGTGCCGGCGCGTCCCCCTCCGTACCGGGTCGACCGGCAGCGACCATGGCGGGCGGCTACCCCGCCGTACCCCGATCAATCCTGGCCGCCGGGCACGACCACGCGGGTCCGTGCCCGGCCGGCGTCCGACGGCGGGTCGCGCTCAGCGCGCGGCGAGCGTCTTCTCGGCGTACGCCCAGAGCTGGTCCGCCGCCACCGGGTCCACCGCGTGGTCCGCGACCCCGTCGGTGGCGTCGGGTCCACCGGGAACCACAGCCATCTCCTGGTTGTCGACGAAGTACCGACCGCCGACACCGTCGAGCAGCGGCGACGCGGCGAGCAGGACCGTGGTCGACGCACCCTGGGCGGGCGTCTTGTAGTAGTCCGGAACCACGAGGTCGCCCGCCTCGTCCATCGCCCCGAACGCGCGCATCGTGGCGTCGTCGAGGTGGCGCTGGAGATTGGTGTGGATGTACCCGGGGTTCAGGGCGTTCGCGGTGATCCCGTCCGCCGACCACCGCCGGCTGACACCCACCGCCAGCAGGACGTCCGCCGCTCGAACTGGGGATCCTCGACGTCGAACGGGGCGCCCAGGTGCGCTCCGGAGCTGACCACCACGACCCGCGCCGCGCCGGCTGCCCGCAGGTTGTCGTGCAGTCCGACGGCCAGCGCGAAGTGGCCCAGGTGGTTGGTCGCGAGCTGGAGCTCCCAGCCCTGCGCGGAGAGCTGACGGGTCGGGAGCGCCATGGTGCCGGCGTTCGCGACCAGCGCGTCGAGCGGACCGTCCCAGGCGGCGACGAACGCGTCGACCGACGCCAGGTCGGCGAGGTCGAGCACGGCCGCCGGACGCTGCCCCGGGTGGCGGCGTCGGCGAATCCCTCGACGAGCCCGGCCGCCCGGGCCGGGTCGCGGACCGCGACGGTGACCTCCGCGCCGGCGTTGGCCAGGGCGCGGACCGTCTCGACACCGATGCCGGAGGCGCCACCGGTGACGATCATTCGACGCCCGGTCAGGTCCACGCCATCGAGGATCTCGTCGGCGGTGGTGCGGGCGGTGAAGGGGACGTGCTGGCGCTGCTCGGCGCCACCGCGCACGTATCCGCAGGCCTGGTCGCCGGCGGGCGCTGGGCGGTGCGGTTCGAGCCGCCCGCCGGCCCCAAGTTCAACGCCATCCGACGCGGCCGCTGCTTCCTCCAGGTCGAGGGCGACTGCTATCTGTTGACCCGGCCGGTGGCGTACACGCTCCTCAGCGACTCCGACGCGCCGGTCCAGCCGGCGTACCCGATCTTCGCGGCCGCCGCCGACGGCGTGGCGCACGCCGGTGAGGGCGACGACATGTTCCTCATCGGCGGCGCGTTCTCGCTCGGCGAAAGGGGGCGCAGCGGTCGAACGTCGCGTCGTCGAACGTCCACCTCGGCGATGCCGTCTGCCAGATCAGCCGGGCGAAGTCGCGGCGGTTGCGGTCGTACCCCTGCCGGCCGCGCTTGGTGGCGAAGTAGTACTGGTACCACCAGGAGAACTCGGCCTTCGGCGGCAGCGGCGTACGGCCCGACTCCTGACCGTCGATCAGGTAGCCGCTGACCGACACCAGACCGGAACAGCGCTCGGGCCACAACGCGGCCACGACGTCGGCCGTCCGCGCGCCCCAGTCGAATCCGGCCAACTTCGCGCTGTCGATGTCGAGGGCGTCCAGGAGAGCGATGAGGTCGAGTCCCATCGCGGCCGGCTCGCCGTTGCGGACGGCGTCGTCGGCGAGAAGGCGCGTCGTGCCGTAACCCCGCAGGTACGGCACCACGACCCGGTGGCCGGCGTCGGTGAGCAGCGGCACGACGTCGACGAAGCTGTGGATGTCGTACGGCCAGCCGTGCAGCAGGATCACGGGCGGCCCGTCTGGCGGCCCGGCATCGACGTACCCGACGTTCAGGACGCCGGCGTCGAGCTGTCGCACGTCATCGAACACCGCCATGGAACCGGTCCCCTTCGTCGCCTGGTCGAGGCTGTCGGGCGCATCCTGAGTGCGCCGACCCCGCCCCCGGAGCAGCGTAGGGAGCCCCGGGTCGCCCGCGAGCGGCTCGGCAAGGACGTCAGGGCCGTCCGGCGAATGGCTAGGATGCGGTCGCTGCCAGACCGGATGCGACGCTGGTCGTAGGGTGGTGAGATGGCTGAGCGATCCCTGACCCTGATGGCGGTGCACGCGCACCCCGACGACGAGGCGACGAGCACCGGCGGCGTCCTCGCCCGGTACGCCGCCGAGGGCGTCACCACGGTCCTCGTGACCTGTACCGACGGGCGGTGCGGCGACGGGCCCGGCGGGGTCAAGCCCGGCGAGCCCGGCCACGACCCGGCCGCCGTCGTGGCCATGCGCCAGGCCGAGCTGGAGGCCAGCGCCGCCACGTTGAAGGTCACCCACCTGGAGACGCTCGGCTATGGCGACTCCGGGATGATGGGTTGGTCGACGAACGACCAGCCCGGCTCCTTCTGGACGACGCCGGTGGCCGAGGCCGCCGACCGGCTGGGCGAGTTGATCCGCCGGTACCGACCCGACGTCATCGTCACCTACGACGAGAACGGGTTCTACGGTCACCCCGACCACATCCAGGCGCACCGCATCACCATGGCCGCCGTGGCACAGACCGACGTCCCCGCGAAGGTCTACTGGACGACAGTGCCCCGGACGGCGTTCGCGGAGTTCGGCCGGGTGATGAAGGAGCTCGGCATCGAGTGGGCCGACCCGGACGAGTCGTCGGACATGCCCGAGTTGGGTCTTCCCGACGACGAGATCACCACCTGGGTCGACACCCGCGACCACGGTGCCCAGAAGTTCGAGGCCCTGGCCGCGCACGCCAGCCAGACCGAGAACATCTTCTTCCTCCAACTCGGCCAGGAGCGGTTCACCGAGCTGATGGGCGTGGAGACCTTCGTCCGGGTGCGGGACAGCACCGACGCACCCGTTCCCGAGGACGACCTCTTCGCCGGCCTCCGCTGACGCGTACCCACGCCGGGCGGGTGGGCCGGCTACCGTCTGCGGTGTGCGGGTGGTGGTGGCGGAAGACCTGGTGCTGTTGCGGGACGGGTTGATCCGGCTGTTGGAGGCACACGGTTTCGAGGTCGTCGCCGCCGTGGGCACCGGGCCGGATCTGCTGACCGAACTCGTCAACCGTCGACCCGACGTGGCAGTGGTCGACGTACGGCTGCCTCCGACGTACACCGACGAGGGTCTGCGGGCCGCGCTCGCGGCGCGGGCCGAGGTGCCGGGCCTTCCGGTGCTGGTGCTCTCGGCCTACGTGGAGCGGCTGTACGCGCGGGAACTGCTGGCCGACGGCCACGGCGGAATCGGTTACCTGCTCAAGGATCGGGTGTCCGACCTCGGTGAGTTCGTGGACGCGGTCCGCCGGGTCGCCGCGGCGCCGACGCGAGCCGTGGCACCGGCCTACGCGGTATCACCGGCCGGCTCGACGCCATCGACGCCCGCCTGTTGGTCGACAGTCCGGTCGGCGGCCCGACGCGGGTCACCGTCACGATTCCGATCGAGCCCGAATGATCGGCGCGGGCACGCACCCGTCGTCAGGACGTCACGGCCGACTGTCCGCTGCGGCTGCCCGGCCCTGCGACCTGCCCCGGCCGAGGCGTCAGTACGCGGGGACCGGTCTCGGTGACCGCGACGGTGTGCTCGGAGTGGGCCGAGCGCGAGCCGTCCGCGGATCGGATCGTCCAGCCGTCCTGGTCGAACTTGATCTTATCGGTGGTGCGGCAGAACCACGGCTCGATCGCGACCGTCAGGCCCGGCTTGAGTGTCATGCCCCGACCGGGACGGCCGTTGTTGGGCACGTGCGGGGCCTCGTGCATGGTGCGGCCGATGCCGTGCCCACCGAACTCGTTGTTGACCTGGTAGCCGTAGCGGTGGGCGACCTCGCCGATGGCGGCGGAGATGTCGCCGAGTTGGTTGCCCGGCCGTGCGGCACCGATGCCGGCCTCCAACGCGACCTCGGTGGCCTCGATCAGCTTCAGGTCGGCCGGGGCGGGGGTGCCGACGACGACGGACAGCGCCGAGTCGGCGGCCCAGCCGTCGATCTGGACCGCCATGTCGATGCTCAGCAGGTCACCGTCGCGCAGAACGTAGTCGTGCGGCAGGCCGTGCAGCACGGCGTCGTTGACCGAGAGGCACAGGACGTTGCGGAAGGGCCCACGACCGAAGGACGGTGTGTAGTCCCAGTAGCAGGAATCGGCACCCCGCTCCGAGATGCGGCTGCGGGCGTGGTGCTCGATGTCCAGCAGGTTGACGCCGACGGCGGCGACCGCCCGCAGCTCGGCCAGCAGCTCACCGACGAACTGGCCGGTCACGGCCATCCGATCGATCTCCGCGGCGGACTTCAGCTCGATCACGATCAATCCTCCCCATCCGATGCGGTATATTTATACCACGTCGCCCGGACGACCAGCGGGTCGACATTGCCGGTCCACGAGGGCGGAACTATCCTGCTCACATGGTTCGGCCACCACTCACTCCGGCACAGATCGCCGCGGGGCAACGCCTCGGCGCGGCGCTCCGGGTCGCACGAGGCAGCCGCAGCCTCGTCGAGGTGGCCCTGGCAGCCGGCATCTCACCGGAGACCCTGCGCAAGATCGAGGTGGGTCGGCTTCCGGCACCGGCGTTCGGCACCGTGGTCTGCCTCAGCGAGGTCCTCGGTGTCGCACTCAGCGACCTCGCCGAGGTGTGGCTCGCCGACCTGGGCGTCCGCAGAGCGTCCTGAGCGCTCGACCGGGGCACGCCGGTGGCCGTCTGCCGTGGGAGGTGAGCGACCGATGAGCAGCAGCGCCCTCGACATGGATCCCGAGAACCTCCGCGACGTCGCCCGCGACATCGACACGCTCGCGAACCGCATCCACGCGGTCGGAGCCCTGGTCGCCGACGAGACGTCCCCTGCCTCCGTCCTCGAGTGGGTCGACGAGCTACCGCGGATCAGCGAGGACCTGCGTCAGGTCGCCGACGCCATCCGTACCGTCGTGGGTTCGGTCTCGGTCGCCGACGACGAGATGGCGCGCCGGTTCGCGCACCGTGGTGACGGATGACGACCGACGACACGGCGGCCCTGCCCTACGCGCGGTTGGTGGCCGCGCCGCCGACCGGCGACGCGGACCGGGGCGAGCGATGGAGCCAGGCCGCGCAGGCGCTCGGCGAGGCAGCCGACGAACTCCGGCGGCTGCATCGCCTGCTGGCCGGGCACTGGCGGGCAGGATCGGCCCAGCAGGACACCGACGAGGCCCTTCGGCGGCTGGCGCGCCACCTCGACGACGCGCACGACGCGTACGCCCGGATCGCCGGCGCGGTCACGGCTCGCGGCGACGACCTGACCCGGGCGCGTCGGCTCGCTCTCGCGGCGGCCGCCGACGCGGGCCTCGCGGGGCTGGTGGTCACGCCGCAGGGTGAGGTCGTCCCCGCGTCCGATGCGGCCACCACCGCGCCGATGGCGGTGCGTGCGGCGGCGAGCCGACTGACCGCCCGGATCGCCGACGCGACGGACCAGGCGGCCGCCGCCGAGCGGCGCGCATCCGAGGAGTACGCGGACATTCCCGCGCCGCGCCCCCGCTGATGCGCGGCGGTGGTCAACCCGGCCCGACCAACGCCGTCTGGATGAGCTGCTGACCGTCGCTGCGGCGCACGAGCGTGCCACGACCCGGCGGCTGTGGACTGGGCCGCAGCTTGCCCACGATCGGACCCTCCTCCCGGTTGCCGGACATCAGCAGCAGCGGCGAGTCGAGTTCGCGCAGGCGTTGCAGGACCGGCTCGTAGAGCGCGCGGGCCACGCCACCGACCCGGCGCGTGACGATCAGACGCAGGCCGATGTCGCGGGCCTGGGGCAGCAGTTCGAGCAGGGCGCTGACCGGGTTGCTGCCGCCCGAGGCGACCAGGTCGTAGTCGTCGATGAGGACGAAGAGGTCCGGCCCCTTCCACCAGCTCCGCTCGCGCAGCTGCGCGGGGGTCACCTCCGGGCCGGGCAGCCGGTGCTGCAGCGCGCTGCGAATGGACATCATGCTCTCGCCGAACACCTTGTTCGACGCGGCGTAGTCGAGCAGGTGATCGCCCTCGACCGCGCCCAACAGGCTCCGTCGGTAGTCGGCGATCACCAGTCGTGCCTGGGCCGGCGTGTACCGCTCCACGATGCCCCGGGCGATCAGCCACAGCAGGTTGCTCTTTCCACACTCGGCGTCGCCGAAGACGGTCAGGTGCGGCTCGACGGCGAAGTCGAGGTTGACCGGTGCCAGCGCGGACTCGTTGACGCCGATGGGCAGCCCCGGCGCGGACCGGTCGACGACCTTGGCCAGCTCGGCGACGGTCAGCTTCTGCGGCAGCAGACGTACCTCCGGGGCCGCGGGGCCCGGCCAACTCGCCGCCACCTGCCGAGCCAGCGCCACCGACGCCTCGCCGAGGTCCTCGATGTCCTGCCGCCCGTCGATGCGCGAGAGCGCGGCGAGGAAGTGCATCTTGTCGGGCGTCACGCCGCGACCGGGCGAGCCGGCCGGCACATTCTGAGCGGCGCGCCGGTCGATCTCCGACTCGGCCGCGTCGCCGAGTCGCAGTTCGAGTCTGGTGCCGAGGAGATCGCGCATGGCGATCCTGATCTCTGCCCAGCGCACGGCGGTGACGACCACGTGGACACCAAAACCCAACCCCCGGTTGGCCAGGTAGGTGATGGCCTGTTCCAGCTCCTCGTAGTCCTGACGAAGGGTGTTCCAGCCGTCGACGACCAGGAAGATGTCACCGAACGGGTCGTCGGCGAACTCGCCGGCCGCCCGCCGACGCCGGTAGTCGGCAATCGAGTCGACGCCCTCGCGCGCGAAACGGGTCTCCCGGTCGTCGAGGGCGGCGACCACCTCGGCCACCGTCCGGCGAACCCTCTCGGTGTCCCGTCGCACGGCCACCCCGGCCACGTGCGGCAGCTCCCACAGGCTCCGCAGCGCGCCACCACCGAAGTCCAGGCAGAAGAACTGCACCTCGCGCGGGGTGTGGGTGAGAGCGAGCGCTGCGACCATCGACCGCAGCAGGGTGCTCTTGCCGCTGAGCTGCCCGCCCACGATCACCACGTTGCCGCCCGACCCGGCGAGGTCCACCATCATCGGCTCACGGCGCTGTTCGTAGGGGCGGTCCACCACGCCGACCGGCACGGAGAGCCGACCCCGGCCGGCCCACTCCGCGGTGCACAGCCCGAAGTGCGGGTGCAGGCTCAGGGGTGGCAGCAGCTCACCCAGGGTCGGCGGCTCGGCCAGCGGCGGCAGCCAGACCTGGTGCGCCGGGAGCCCCCGGCCACGTAGCTGGTTCACCACCAGGTCCAGCACCGTCGCACCGGGTTCGGCCGGAGCGGTGCCCGGGTCGGCATTGCCCAGGCTGGGCGGTCGCGACACGTAGGTCGCCCGGAACCGCACCATCGTGGAGTTCTCGGTCTTCAGGTAGCCGTGCCCCGGCGCGTTGGGCAGCTCGTGCGCGTACGGCACGCCGAGCACGATCCGGCTCTCCACCGCCGAGAAGGTCCGCAACCCGATCCGGTACGACAGGTGCGTGTCCAGACCGCGCAGCTTGCCCTCCTCCAGGCGCTGCGAGGCCAGCAACAGGTGCACACCCAGCGACCGACCCAACCGGCCGATCATCACGAACAGGTCGATGAAGTCCGGCTTCGCGGCCAACAGCTCGCTGAACTCGTCACAAATGATCAACAAGCTCGGCATCGGCGCCAACGGCTCCCCGGCCGCCCGCGCCTTCTCGTACTCGAACCGCGAGACGTAGTTACCCGCCGCCCGCAGCAACTCCTGCCGCCGCACCATCTCACCCGCGAGCGCGTCACGCATACGGTCGACCAGCGGCAACTCGTCGGCCAGGTTCGTGATCACCGCGCTGGTGTGCGGCAACGCCTCCAACGAGGCGAACGTCGCGCCACCCTTGAAGTCCACCAGGACGAAGTTCAGCTCCTCCGACGGGTGGCGCGTCGCCAGCGCCGCGACGATCGTCCGTAGCAACTCGCTCTTGCCGGAGCCGGTCGCGCCGATGAGCAGGCCGTGCGGTCCCATCCCCGCCCGGGCCGACTCCTTCAGGTCCAGCACGACGGGCTGCCCGTCCAGCTCGAACCCGATGGGTACCCGGAGGTGCTGCTCCGAACTCACGGTGGCGGCAGCGCCCTCGAAGGCCGCAAGCGCTGCGTAGTCGGCGAACCCGAGGATCTCCAACGCCTCGTCCCGGGACTCCCAGGCGGCTCGCGCACCCGAGGAGTCCCGGGACACCGGCGGCAGCCCCCACGCCTGGGCGATCATGGAGATCATCGGCGTCGCGCCGTTGGAGACCGCGACGCCGAACTCCGCACCGAGGTCCGGGTCGACGTCGGTCACGGTCAGCTCGGGAAGGGCGATGCGGAACGTGCGCCGCCCCTGGATGGCCCAACCGGGCATCGACAGGGGCAGGCGGGCGGCATGGTCCGGGTCGACCCTCGACTCCCGCGGATCCGACAGGCGGGTCTCGATCCGCAGCTGCGGCAGCTCGATCAGCTCCTGCGGAATGGACCGCCAACTGCGCTCGACCACGGCGAGGTGGAACCCGTACCCCAGGCCCTTGTTGGCGAGCTCGACGACCCGCCCGGTGAAGTCGGGTTGCAGCGCGACGAAGTCCTGCCATCGGTCCACGACGAGGAAGATGTCCGGCTGCGGGCCCTCGTCCAGGCTGCCGCGTCGCGCCCGGAGACTGGCCGGTGACTCCAACTCGTGCTCACGGAACAGGCGCTTGCGTCGCAGCACGTCGGCCTCGAGCTGGCTCAGCAGCTTGCCCAGCTCGACCACCTGGTCGTCGCCCAGGACCGTCTCGACGTGCGGCAGCTTCCGCATCGGGCCGAGCCAGTTGCCACCCGATTCGAGGCAGTGGAACACGACCTCGTCGGCCGAGTGGGTGAGCGCGAGCCCACTGATGATCGTACGGAGCAGGGTGGTCTTGCCCATCCCGGGACGCCCCACGATCAGCAGGTGCCCCTCCGACGAGGCGAGATCGAGCGTGACCGGTTCCCCGCTCGGCTGGTCGAGGCGATGGTGCAGGCCGACCGGCACCGTGAGCGGCCCACGCTGACGCCACTCGACGGCGCACAGCTTCACGTCCTCCCGGGCCCGCAACGGGCCCAGCAGATCACCGAGACGCGGATCGCGAGGGTCGCGCGGATCGCGCGGCCGGTGATGGCCGTCGCGGGACAACGCGATGTGCACCTCGCTGCTCGCGCGGCCGAACTGGCACGGCGACTGCTCGGTCGTCCGCTTGGGCAGCTCCAACTGCACGTACCGCCACAGGTCCTCGGGGGTGATCCGGCCCCGACCGGTCAGGTCGGCCGCGCCGGTGCTCAGGCCCTCGATGATGGTCTCGGTGAAGGCGGAGCGTTGCCGGGGCGTGGCGGCCGTCGCCGGTTGCCCGTCGACGGCGCGCTCGACGGCGTTCGTCGCGGTGATGACGTAGCGGCCGTCACCGGTCTTCAGCTCCCCGTCGAGATCGAGATCCGCCGGAGACTTGGCCTGGTCGAAGGCGCCGCTGTAGCAGCAGTCGAGCAGGAGGACCGAACTGGCGGCCTCGGACTCGTCGAGCAACTCGTGCACGAAGGACGCGGATATCGACGTCGACGACAGGCAGTCGACCTCGGTGTTGGCGACCGCCAGGTAGAGCCGGCCCCGCTTGCCGCGGCGGATACCGTGCCCGGAGAAGTAGAGCAGGATCAGGTCTTCCGGCCCGGCGCTGCGCAGCATCGTCTCCATGGTGCGCTCCACCGAGCTCTTCGACTCGTTCTCCAGCAGTACGGTGCGGTCGAAGGCCCCGATGTTGGCGTCGGCCAGCAGACTCTGCAGGTCACGAGCCTCCTCTCGCGGCGCGTAGAGGTCGGCCAACGAGTCGTCGATGTAGCGGTCGTTGGCGATGAGCAGAGCCAGGCGCTGTCCCATCGTCTACCCCCCGTCACCGCCGCGGCGCTCGCCCGGGGCGATCACGGCCTGCTCGGAGCCGGACGAGGCGAGGGCCGCGTCGGGCCGGTGCGGCGTCTGGATGATCCGCGCCAGCTCGGCGACGAGGAGTGGATCGTCGATCCGGGTGCTTCCCGTGATCACCAACTCGGTCTCGCCGCTGCGTACGGTGATCGACCGCGCTCTGGTCCGTTCGGTGTAGGCGATCGCGACCTGGACGATCGCGCGCATCGTGGTGGCCGAGAAGAGACCGCCCACCACCAGCATTCCCAGCTCCCAGGCCTCGGGCGACTTCCTCCCCGGACCGGGTACGGGACCGGACGCCGGGGTCACCCGTATCCGGGAGACCGCCCGCAGGTCCTCGGCGAGCCCCTGGGTGAGGGTGTCGAGTCGTTCGGCGGGCATCGGGTGCTCCGGTTCCACGACCATCGTCAGCTCCACCGTCGCCACCCCTTCCGGCACCCGTCCGCCCACCCTCCACATTCAACACCAGCCCGGCACCTCGCTCATTCCCCGAACAGGAGCGGCGGCCCGTGGACCCGGACGACGGACGGCAGATCCACCGACGGTCGTCTATGGACAGGGCGGCCTGTTAACGCTAACGTAACGACGGCCGTTGATAACTGACCGTCACTAGGCCCTCTACCTGCTGGTCCTGGTTGCGCGGTCGACGTCGTTCGCGGCGCGGGCAGGTGGAGCGTGGCCGGCACGGGACGGCCCGAGATCACCACCGGGCGACCCGCGCCGAGGGCCGGACGATGGATGCCTGACCACGGGCGCCCCCGGGTCGGCATCACCCCCTGCGGCCAGGAGCCGTGGTCGTCCATCGGCCCCCGCGCGTCTGCTCCACACCACAGCCACCGTCACCGCCGACCGCCGCGCCCCCGGGCCGGGTGGTGGGCGGCGACCGTAACGCCGCGTACCCGTCTCCCGTGGTCCGCCGACCACACCGTCCGCACACGCCTGCCCGGCGCCGGACAGCTCGGGAGTCGCCGTACGCGCCCGCGGACCGGGCCACGTCCCGCCGTTCCCCCTGCTCAGAGTCCGGGCCCGAGCAGGGGGAACGGGTCGCGGTCCAGCACACCCTCACCTCTCACCGTCAAGGAGAGCACGTGCGACTCAGACAACTCCGCCGCCGGCGTCCGGCGCTCGCCGCCGTGGCCGCCACACTCGTGCTCACCGGCGCCGCCACCATCCAGACCGGTGCCTCGGCGGCCGCAGCCGGGTGCCAGGTCACCTACGCGGTCAACTCGCAGTGGCAGGACGGCTTCGGCGCCAACGTCACCATCACCAACCTGGGGGATGCCGTCGACGGATGGCGACTGACCTGGAACTTCGCCGCCGGCCAGACCGTCACCCAGCTCTGGAACGGCAGCTACACACAGGCGGGTAGCCAGCTCACCGTCACCAACGTCGCCTACAACGCCAGCATCCCCACCAACGGCAGTACGAGCTTCGGCTTCAACGGCAGTTGGACCGGCAGCAACCCGACGCCGACCTCCTTCGTCCTCAACGGCACGACCTGCAACGGCGTGGTGGACCCGACCACGCCGCCGCCGACCACGCCACCGCCCACCACGCCGCCGCCGACGACTCCGCCACCACCCACCACCCCGCCACCGACCACGACACTGCCCTGCGACATCTACACGGCGGGCGGCACTCCCTGCGTCGCGGCGCACAGCACCACCCGCGCCCTGTACGCCTCCTACAACGGTTCGCTCTACCAGGTGCGCCGTTCGTCGGACACCACCACCCGCAACATCGGCGTGCTCAGCGCGGGCGGGCGGGCCAACTCCGCGACCCAGGACAGTTTCTGCGCGAACACCACGTGCGTCATCACGGTGATCTACGACCAGTCGGGGCGCGGCAACAGCCTCGGCTACCAGGGAGCCGGGGGCATCGGTGGCGCCGTACAGCCCGCGGTCGCGACCCGGGAGTCGTTGACTGTCGGCGGAAACCGGGTCTACTCGCTCTACATCAACGGCAACAGCAGCTACTGGCGTGACGGGCACCTGACCGGCATCCCGACCGGCGCCGCACCCGAGGGCATGTACATGGTCACCAGCGGCACGCACGTCAACAGCGGCTGCTGCTTCGACTACGGCAACAGCGAGACCACCCGCCGCGCCGACGGCCGAGGCACGATGGACGCCATCTACTTCGGCACGAGCTGCTGGTTCGGTGGCTGCTCCGGCAGCGGCCCCTGGGTGCAGGCCGACCTGGAGTGGGGTCTGTTCCCGGGCGGCAGCAGCTCATGGAACCCCAACCAGCGGGCATTCAACAGCAAGTTCGTCACCGCGACGCTGAAGAACAACGGCACGACGCGCTTCGCCATCAAGGGCAGCAACGCCCAGTCCGGAAACCTCTACACGCTCTGGGACGGCTCGCTGCCCTCGGGCTACAACCCGATGAAGAAGCAGGGCGCCATCATCCTGGGCAGCGGTGGCGACTGCTGCATCGACAACTCCAACCAGAGCGTCGGCACCTTCTACGAGGGCGCCATGGTCGCCGGCTACCCGTCCGACGCGACCGAGAACGCGGTGCAGGCGAACATCGTCGCCGCCGGCTACCGCTGAGAGTGCGTGGCCGCCGCCGCACCGCGCGGCGGCGGCCACGAGCGGGCGCGCACGCACACACGGCCCGGCCCGAAAGTGGTCCCGGGCCGGGCCGCGCGAGGCGTCCAGGCCGCGCGCCCGCCCGCATTCATCGGGTACGACCTCAGCCGCGCGTCCACTTCTGACTGTTGCCGCCGTTGCAGGCGGCGAGCACCACCTGGGTGCTGTTGGCCGTCCCACCGGCGTTCGGCGAGAGGCACAGACCGGACTGCACACCGGTGACGGAGCCGTCGGTGTTGAGGTTCCACTGCTGGTTGGTTCCACCGGTGCAGTCCCAGATGATCACCCGGGTTCCGGCGGTCGTCCCGGCGCCCTCGGCGTCGAGGCACTTGTTGCCGTACACCTGGAGCTGCCGGCTCGCGGTCGCGGCCCACTGCTGGTTGGCGCCGGAGTTGCAGTCCCACAACGCCACCTGGGTGCCGTTGGTCCGGGACTGCGCCGGGACGTCCAGACAGCGGCTGGCGGCGGAGTTGCGCAACGGACCGGTCGTGCCGCCCGGGGGCGGGGTCGTCGGGGGCGGGGTCGTCGGGGGCGGGGTCGTCGGGGGCGGCGTCGTCGCGCCGGTGGTGTCGAAGCCGAGGAACCGGATGGCCTGCGCGGCGTCGAACGGGATGGAGTGGCCGTAGCCCTGGAAGCTGATCGCCTCGACCGGCGCGGTGCCGCCGGTGCCCCCGTAGCGGGTGCGGGTGGCGCTGGTCTGCGGGTAGTCGGTGTAGCTCGGGGTCTGGGAGACACCCTGTACGTTGGTCCACTGCTTGATCTGCTCGCCGAAGTTGACGTAGCTCAGCGTGGTGTCCGTGGTGCCGTGCCAGATCTGGAACCGGGGACGCTTGCCCGTGTAGCCGGGGTACGCGTTGCGCACCAGATCGCCCCACTGCTGCGGGGTTCTGACGATCCGCCCGCCGGAGCACTCGCTGTTCCACTCGGCGCCGTTCGTGGTGGCGAAGCAGCCGAACGGGACGCCGGAGGAGCTGACTCCGGCGTTGAACAGGTCCGGGTAGAGACCGACCATGACGTTGGTCATCATGGCGCCCGAGGAGAAGCCGGCGACACCGATACGGTCCGGGTCGACCGGGTAGCGGCTCCGGACGTAATCGATCATGGACTTGAGGCCGACCGGGTCGCTGCCACCGTCACGCCGCAGAGCCTGCGGGGAGGAGACGTCCCAGCACTTGCTGCTCCGGGTGACGGACGGGTAGATCACGATGTAGCCGTAGCGGTCGGCCAGCGTGCTGAGTCCGAACCCGTTGTGCACGGCCGGGCCGCTGCCGGTGCAGTAGTGCAGGGCGAGCAGGAGAGCCGGGCGGGCCGCCACCCGGTCCGGCACGTACAGGTGCATCTGTAGGTTCGTCGGATTGGTGCCGAAGTTGGTCACCTGGGTGAGCGTCGCGGCCGACGCCGGGGTGGCGACCGTGACCACGGCCGTCATCGTCGCCAGAGCCGTCGCCAGCGCCGCGGCCAGCAGTGCGAACCTCGTTCTCATGGGCGGTTCCTTCTCGGTCGGTGGCAGCGGGTGGTGGAGGTGCCGCACGGGAAGGACGTCCGGACCGGTCGTCCGGGAGACGTTCACGGGGGCGTGCGACGTCGGCCGCGCGTTGCCGGCGGCTGTTGACAAGTCCTGAAGCGACGTCCACATGCCCTGGGGGACGTCGGGAGTGCGAGGTCCGAAGCGGTTGGCTCGCCCGGTGAGCCGTCGATGCTGTCGTCCTCCACATCGACTGTGAGCGATAACATCCTGTTCGTCAAGCCGTGTCGAAGGCGGCGTGGGCGCTCGACCGGCGCGCCTGTCGAGGTGTCAGCCCGCGCGGCGACGCCGATCGGCGGCAGGCATCATGTCGGCGTGAACTCAACCCTGGCCGCTCTGCTCGGCTCCGCGATCACCGCCTTCGCCTCACTCCTCGTGGTGGGGGTGCACAGTCGGGTCAAGCGGCGGCAGCGCGAGCGGGCCGAGCTCCAGCGGGCGTACGTCCTGGTGCTGTCCGGCGCGCTGCGCCTCGCGCACAAGGCCGAGGCGTTGCGGCAGACCGGGTACTGGCGGTCGGGTCTGCCGGAGGCGGGCAACGGCCTGCTCGGCGGGCACAAGCCGCTGGGGCCGATGGCGCTGCACGACTGGCTGACCCGGGACATGACCACGGTGGAGGCCGCCTGGTCGGAGATCTGGACGCGCGCGGACCAGGACGGCGTCGCCCTGGCCAACGGGCTCATGACCGCGTACAACGCCGTACTGGCCGCCGCGTTGCAGGCCAGCGGCAGGGAACCGTTCGAGGCGTCGGACGAGATGACCATCGCCAGCCGCCGCCTCGGCGAGGCACGCCGGCATCTCGCCCTGCACGCCCGCCGGGTCGTCAAGCTGGGCCCGCGCGACATCGACCTGTTCACCGAGCGCGAGCACGGCGTACCGGTGGGCTGACGTACCGCGCGGTCGGCGCCGACGGGTCACCGGGCCGGTCGGCGGCGGTCGGCGGCAGTCGGGGGCGTCGACGCGGACAGCGCCGGTCGCGGAAGGGCCGCCACTGTCCGTGACGGTGGCGGCCCGTTGGTGTGTCGGACGTCAGCGCCGCTCGGGTGCGACCTTCGACGCGGCCTCCGTGGAAACCTGGTCGATCGCGGGTGCCCCGTCGACCGCGTCGGCGGCCACCGCGACCGACGTGGCCGCGTCCGGCAGGTCGAGACTGGTCCGCAGGGTCACCGGCCTGAGCAGGAGCGCGGCGATGACGCCGACCACCCCGATGGCCGCCGAGATGAGGAAGATGTGTCCGGTGGCGTCGCCGTACGCGGCCCGCACGATGTGCTGGACCCCGTCCGGCAGCGCGGTGATGTTGAGGTTGCTGTCGCCGCCGCTGCCGGAGGTGGGGATACCGGCGGCGGTCAGGTCGCGCGTGATCTGGTCGGTGACCCGGTGGGCGAGCACCGCGCCGAGCACCGAGACGCCGACGGCGCCGCCGAGTGACCGGAAGAACGCGACGTTGGAGCTGGCCGCGCCGATGTCCTTGAGGGCAACCGTGTTCTGGACGGCGAGGACGAGGTTCTGCATGGTCATGCCGACGCCGGTGCCGACGATGAACATGCCGATGCCGACCAGCACGAGAGACGTCTCGTGGTCGATGGTGCCGAGCAGCCCGAACCCGGCGACGAGGATGATCGAGCCGGCGACGATGTACGGCTTGATCCGGCCGGTCCGGGTGATCAGCCGGCCGGCGATGATCGAGGAGCCGAGGACGCCGGCCATCATCGGGATGGTGAGCAGGCCGGCCTCCGTCGGGCTGTAGCCGCGGCCGATCTGGAAGTACTGGCCCAGGAAGACCGCGCCGCCGAACATGGCCATGCCGACCGCGAGGCTGCCCAGGATGGCCAGGGCGGTGGTGTGCTCGCGCACGATGCTGAGCGGGACGACGGGTTCGGCCGCCCGCGACTCGACCCAGACCGCCAGGGCGAGCAGGAGGAGTGAGCCGGCCACCATTGTCGCGCTCTGCCACGAGACCCAGGCGAACGAGCTGTCGACGAAGGAGATCCAGATCAGCAGCACGCTCACGCCGGCGGCGATCAGGCTCGCACCCAGGTAGTCGATCTTGACGTTGTCCCGCCGGAACGTCGGTAGGTGCAGGGTCACCTGGAGCAGGATCAGCGCGATGACGGCGACCGGCACCCCCACGAAGAAGCACCAGCGCCAGCCGAGCCAGGACGTGTCGACGATGAGTCCGCCGAGCAGCGGGCCACCGACTGTCGCCACCGCCATGACGCCGCCGAGGTAGCCGTTGTAGCGACCCCGCTCGCGCGGCGGGATCATGGCGGCGATCGCCACCTGGACGAGCGCCTGGAGGCCGCCGACCCCGATGCCCTGGAACGCGCGGGCCGCGATGAGCTGACCCGCGCTCTGCGAGAAGCCCGCGATGACCGAGCCCAGCAGGAAGACCACGATGGCGACCTGGATGAGGAGCTTCTTGCTGAACAGGTCGGCCAGCTTGCCCCAGATCGGGGTGGTGGCCGTCGCGGTGAGCAGGGTGGCGGTGACCACCCAGGTGTACTGGGTCTGGGAGCCGTTCAACGCGCCGATGATCTTGGGAAGTGCGGTCGAGACGACCGTACTGCTCAACATCGCGACGAAGAGCACCAGCAGCAGGCCGCTGAGCGCCTCGAGGGTCTGCCGATGGCTCATCGGCTCGGCGCCGGCCGTGGTGGTGGGTGCGCTCATCGCGCGACCTCCCGCTCGTCGTGGGTTCCGAAACGACAACCAGGGGTACGCGGGTGACGTGCAGTGGGCATCCGCACACCTGAGTTGGTTGCCTCACGCAAGCATCTACCGATCTTGCCCATTCGGCAAGTTTGCCCATTGAGAAGCCGATCACTCGACGTACGCTGACGGCGATGGACGAGATCACCGGCCTACGGGAGCGCAAGAAGGCAGCCACCCGCCTCGCCCTGCACGAGTCAGCCCTGCGCCTCGCCGCCGAGCAGGGCCCCGACGGCGTGACGGTCGAAGCGATCGCCGACGCCGCCAACGTCTCCCGGCGGACGTTCTCGAACTACTTCTCCAACAAGGAGGAGGCGCTCTTCTACGGCGACACGCTGCGCCTGCGCCGACTGTTGCAGTTGGTGCGTGAGCGGCCGGACGGCGAGCCGCCGTGGACCGTGCTGAGCCGGGCGGCCGAGCACTTCACCGCGGAGACGTCGCGCGAGCGCGACCACGGTTGGCTGACCCGACGTCGACAGTTGCGCGGGCACCCGGGCCTGGCCGCGCACCAGGTCGCGGCGTACACCGCGATCGAGCGCGAGTTGGCCGCCGAGCTCGCGCAGCGTCTCACCGGTGCGGAGGTGGCGCTGCGCGCCCGCCTGTTGACCGCTACCTTCCTGGCCGTCCTGCGCGTCGCCATCCAGCACTGGATCGACCACCCGGGCCACGACCTGCTGGAGATCGTGCGAACCGCGCTCAGCGAGGTCGCTCCCCCGCCGGCCGCAGGGCCGGCGGGGGAGCCGAGGTCCTGATCGGCGTCAGCGGTAGCCGGCGCCCACCACATTCGCCTGGACCGCGTTCTCGGTCGCGTCGGACGGGTAGCCCGCGACCATGGCCCCTTCGTAGAACGTTCCGGCGCTCAGGTTCGCGCCTCCGTCGGGCTTGCAGCAGTCGCCGCCGCTGCCCAGGATGATCGCGCCCTGCTTCTTCATCGGGCTGTAGCCGGACGGCAGGGAGCCGTCCCACAGCGTGTAGAGGCTGCCCGACTGCGCGTCACTGCCCTTCATCGCGAAGCGGGACGTGCCGTTGTTCTTCAACGTCGCCGTGACGAACTTGCTGGTGAACGCCCGCTGGTTCGGGTTCCACGAGCTGCTGCCACCCGGGAACAGACCCCATTCCAGGTCGGCCTGCACCCACGGACCGCTGCCGGAGCAGCCACCGAACCAGCACTGCTTGCCGAAGTTGATGGCGTCCATCGCGCCGGCGGCATCGGCCTTACGCGTCGTCTCGCTGTTGCCGTAGTCGAAGCAGCAACCACTGTTGACGTGCGTGCCGCTGGTGACCATGTACATGCCCTCCGGCGCGGCACCGGTCGGTACGCCGGTCAGGTGCCCGTCACGCCAGTAGCTGTTACCCGGGTTGATGTAGAGCGAGTACGCCTTGGTGCCGCCCACCGTCAGGGACTCGGTGGTCGCGGTGGCCGGCCTGCTCTGCGGCGAGCCCGGAACCACGCTCGACCCCTGGTACCAGAGGTCGTTGCCGCGCCCGGACTGGTCGAACACGACAGTGATCACGCAGGTCGTGCCGGAGCAGAACGAGTCCTGCGTCGCCGCGTTGGCGGTGCCGCCCGTGCCGGTCAGACCGATGTTGCGGGTGGTGTTGTCCGACGAGCGTCGGACCTGGTAGAGGTTGCCGGCATACGCCGCGTAGAGGGCTCGCGTCGTGCTGTGGGCCGCCACGCACGGGGTGCCGCCGGAGGCGTAGATGTCGCACGGGCGCGCGCCGCTCGGCGGTGGGGTCGTCGTCGGTGGGGTCGTGGTCGGCGGAGTCGTGGTCGGTGGGGCGGTGGGCGAGGTCCACTGTTGGTTGGCGCCGCCGTTGCAGGCCCAGAGGATCAGTTTGGTGCCGTTCGCGGTGGCCGCGCCGTTCGCGTCGAGACACAGCCCGGACTGCACACCGGTGATGGTGCCGTTGCTGTTGACGTTCCACTGCTGGTTGGTCTGGCCGTTGCAGTCCCAGATGATCGCCTGCGTGCCGTTGGTGGTGCCTCGGCCGGACGCGTCCAGGCACTTGTTGCCGTACACCGAGAGCTGCTTGCTCGACGTCCAGGTCCAGGTCTGACCGGCCGCGCCGTTGCAGTCCCACAGCTGGGCCTGAGTGCCGTTGGTCGTGCTGGAGTTGGGAACCTCGACGCATCGACCGGACGGGACGCCGACGATCGTGGTGCTCTGCCCGGGCACGATGGCCGCCGCCATGGCGGCGGCCTCCGCGGCGGACGACGAGGCACCGGCCGTCGCGCCGACGGTGACGAGGACGAGGGCGCCGGCCACCGCGCCGGCCAGGACGGCCAGGCGCGGGAGACGACGTCTCGGGATGGGTTCGCGGGCCAGGCCGGGCCCGGATGGGGACGGGGTACGCACGGGATGCTCCTGGAGAGTCGTGGCAGCGCATGGGGTGTGCCGACGCGCCGCGGAGGTGGTGGCGGGGCGGGCGAATCGATTCGTAACGATCGTATGAGCGCGTTTTGATCAGTGTCAATGAAAGCCCGGTCGACGGGATTCCGGCGGTGGCCGCCCGTGCCGGCGGCCACCGCCGGGGCTCGCGTGCTGCCTACCGCCCCCAGATCCGCCAGGTCTGGTTCAGCGGGCTGCCCTGGCTGACGGCGTTGCAGGGCCACTGGATGACCGACGCGCGGGCGGCCGTGGAGACCCCGTTGACGTCGACGCACTTGCCACTGTGCCGGGCCACGAGTTGGTAGTCGTGCGCATCGTTGCCGGAGTAGGTCACCTTCCGGAGGGCGAACTGCTGATTCGTGGCGTTCTGGCAGGTCCGCTGGATCACCGCGGCGGAGTTGGCGGTGGACGCGCCGCTGACGTCGAGGCACTTGCCGCTCTGCTGGTTGACCACCGTGTACGTGTTGGCCACGCCGGCGACCGGCTGGAAGTTCCAGAGCTGCTGGTCACCGCCCTCGCAGTAGAACTGCTGCTGCGCGTTGCCGTCGGCGGTGCTCAGGTTGGTGTTGTCCAGGCACTGCTGCGAGTGCTGGGCGACCGCCACCGACTGGAAGCCGGCGTCGGAGGGCGGCAGCAGGGTCACCGTGTACGTGTCGTTCTGGTTGCCGTACGGCAGCGTCACCGTGGCGTTGTTGTTGGACAGGTTGACGACGGTGTTCGAGACCGTGACCGGCCCCTGCACCGCGCCACCGTTGTTGTACGGGATGCGCTGCGTGAGCACCCGCACCTGGTTGTTCTGCACCACGCCACTCGTCGTGTCGAGACGTTGCAGGTTGACGGCCAGGTTCCCGGTCGTACGACCGCCGCCGACCAGGACCTTCGCCACCCCGCTCGCCTTCGTGGCGTACGCGTCGTAGGACTGGCTGCCGGTCACCGCCACGATCTGCCCCGCCTGGGAGGCGTAGTAGCGGTAGACCCACCACTCCCCCTTGGGCTGGTGCTGACCGGCCGAGTTGCGGACCAGCAGGTTGCCGAGGTCGTTGTGCAGGTTGCCGGCGCTGGCCCAGTTGGCCCGCAGACCGTCCGCCCCGGCACGCTCCAGACGCGAGATGTACCAGGCGCCGTCGGCGGGGTTCTGCTCGTTGGACGCCCCGTACTCGTTGATCTGGTACGGACGGGGATGCGGGATGCCGCGCGGATCGAGTGTGGCGTTGGCGGCCGCGACGTTGGCGACCGGATCACCCGGCAGGGAGTGCCAGCTGATGATGTCCGGCACGGTGTTCGTCGAGCGGACGAAGTCGAGGTACTGGTTCCAGAACGCGTGCGAGGTCGACGGCACGCAGGCGCAGCTCGGCCCGACGATGAGCTGGTTGGGGAACTCCGTGCGGAGCCGCTGGTACGTGCGTCGCCAGAGTTCGAGGTACTGGGAGATCGGCCGGTTCCAGAAGATGGTGATGTTGGGTTCGTTCCAGATGTCCCACTGCACGGTCAGCCCGGACGCCCGGACGTCGCCGATGACGCGGTTCAGGAAGTTGTCGTAGTCCGTCCAGTTGCCGTTGTCGCCGGGGAAGCGCGAGATGCCGGCGCCGTCGGCACCCCACAGGTCGTGCGGCAGCAGGATGAACTGCCCGCCGAGGGCGGCGGTCCGGCGCGCCTGGGCGAGGGTGGCGTTCCAGCGGCGGTCGTAGTTTCCGCCGACCCAGCCACTGCCGGGCAGTTGTGCGCCGCCGGCCCGCATGTAGCGGAAGTTGACGTCGCGGTAGAAGTGGTCGGGTGGGCCGCTGGCGTTCTCGGTCATGCCGTAGATCCAGCCGGACGCACGATAGGTCGGCGTGCCGGCGGTCGTCGAGAAATTCACGCTTATCGACTCGTCGGCGGCCTGGGCGGGGGACGCGGCGACGGCGACGGCCGTGGTGGCGGCGAGCAGGCCGACGACGAGTCGGGCGACGAGCGCGTGCGCTCGGCCGGGCCTGCTGCGGGACGGGGTTTTCACGGGCGGCTCCTTGGTGGGGCGCGGGGGACGCTCTCCGGAGGGCTGCGCTTGCGAATCGATTCGCTCGGATCGTAGGTCGGAGACTCACTCATGTCAATGAAATGGCGCTCCGGTGAAGCGGGTGTTTCCCAGCGCTACCTGACGGGCGCGGCAGCCATCCTTGACCTCCGAGCGCGGACGGTCCTATCTTCGTGCGAACCGTTTCGTCGAATCGGTTCGCCTCATAGTCGGACGTGCTCCGGCCCGCGACGGTCAACCCACGACACCCCACCACACGATCGAGTTGAAGTGAGGCAGCACATGACACGACTCAACCGACGGCGGCGACTGGCCGCCGTGGCCCTGATAGCACTCGCCGCCGTGACGACCAGCGCCTGCTCGTCGTCGTCTGGGGGCTCCGGCGGCGACGACGGCGGCGCCTACGTCGTCTGGGACCCGTACCCGCAGTTCGCCGACGACTCCGACTGGGTCGCCCTGCTCAAGAAGTGCGGAACCTCGGCGGGCGTGACGGTCGAGCGGACCGGCTACGACACCACCGACCTGACCAACAAGGCGCTGCTCGCGGCCCAGCAGGGCAACTCGCCGGACGTGCTGATCGTCGACAACCCGGTCATCTCGACCCTGGCCGAGGCCGGCGCGCTCACCACGACCGAGGAGAACAAGCTGGACACGTCGAGCATGGAGAAGAACCTGCTCGGCGCCGGCCAGAGCGCCGGCAAGACGTACGGGGTGCCGATCGGCGCCAACACCCTCGCGCTCTACTACAACAAGGACCTGCTGACCGCCGCCGGCGTCGACCCGGCCTCGGTCACGGACTGGACGTCGCTGACCACGGCTTTGACGAAGGTCAAGGCCAAGGGCAAGAAGGGCATCACCTTCTCCGCGATCGGCACCGAGGAGGGCAGCTTCCAGTTCCTGCCCTGGTTCTGGGGATCGGGCGCGCAGTTGACCAGCCTCGACTCGGCGCAGGCGGTGTCCGCGCTGGCGCTGTGGACGGGCTGGCTCAAGCAGGGGCTCGCTCCGAACTCCGTCATCAACAACACCCAGACCACGAGTTGGCAGGAATTCGCCACCGGCGATTTCGCATTCGCCGAGAACGGCACCTGGCAGCTCGCCAACGCGGAGAAGCTCGGCTTCTCGTACGGCACGATCGCGATCCCGGCCAGCGCGGGTGGACCGGCCCCGGCACCGACCGGCGGTGAGTTCGTCTCGATCCCCGTGCAGCGCAAGACGGGCCGCTACGCGACGTCGCAGCAGCTCGTCACCTGCCTGACCAGCGCCGACAACCTCCTCACCACGGACACCACGCTCTCCTACGTCGCGCCGGTGGCCGCCGTCCAGGACCGACAGGCCACCGAGAATCCCAAGCTCAAGGTCTGGGTCGAGGCGGTCCGGGCGGCGAAGGGTCGCACCGGCGACAACCTCGGCACGAAGTACCCGAAGATCTCCGAGCCCCTGTGGACCGGCGTGCAGGCGGCCCTGAGCGGCGGAAAGTCGCCTCAGGAGGCGCTGACCGCCGCCCAGGCGATGGCCGCGAGCAAGTAAACGCGCCGAATCGACGACATGACCCACACGACGCAGAACTCCAGTACCACGCGGAGCGACGGTGGGGCGGCCGACGCCGCCCCACCCGGCCCTGCCGCCCCCCGCACCCGCCGGCCCGGACGATGGCTGGGATGGGGCTTCCTGGCACCGACGGCCGTCTACCTGCTGGCGTTCTACGCCTACCCGCTCTATCGCAACGTCGAGCTGAGCCTGCGCGAGTACACCGTCCGGTCGTTCGTGCAGGGTGGCGCACCCTTCGCCGGCCTGGACAACTACCGCACCGTCCTGACCGACCCGGCGTTCTGGCCGACGTTGACGCACACCCTGGTCTTCACCGGCGCGTCGCTCGTCTTCCAGTTCGGCATCGGCATGGCCCTGGCGCTCTTCTTCCGCCAGCACTTCCCGCTGTCGGCCACCCTGCGGGCGCTGATCCTCGTGCCGTGGCTGCTGCCGCTGATCGTGTCCGCCTCGACCTGGTCGTGGCTGCTCAACAGCGACTCGGGCCTGGTCAACGCCACGCTCGGCGTCGTCGGGATCGACCCGGTCAACTGGCTCACCTCGCCGACCTGGTCGCTCACCTCGGTGATCATCGCCAACATCTGGATCGGCATCCCGTTCAACCTGGTGGTGCTCTACAGCGGCCTTCAGGCGATCCCGGTCGAGGTGTACGAGGCGTCCGCGCTCGACGGCGCGACCGGCTGGCAACGGTTCTGGTCGATCACGTTCCCGCTGCTGCGCCCGGTCTCCGCGATCACGCTGCTGCTGGGGCTGATCTACACGCTCAAGGTCTTCGACATCATCTGGATCATGACCCGGGGCGGCCCGACCAGCTCGTCGGCCACGCTCGCCACCTGGTCGTACCGTCTCGGCTTCGGCAACCTGCTGCCCGAGTTCGGGCCGGGGGCGGCCGTCGGCAACCTGCTCATCGTGCTGGCGCTGATCGCCGGGCTCTTCTACATCCGGTTCCAACGGAGGCAGCACCTAGGATGATCACGTCACCGCGCCGGGTCTGGTGGAAGACCCTCGTCGGCCTGGTCCTGACCGGGCTGATGCTCTTTCCCGTCTACTGGATGATCAACGTGTCGTTCACCCGGGACCAGGACATGCGGGCGAGCCCGCCGCACCTGTTCCCGACCAACGGCACGCTGGACGGCTACCGGGCCGTCCTCGACCAGCAGCTGCCCTACCTGGGCACCAGTTTCGTGGTCGGGCTCGGGACGGTGGCGCTGACCGTGGCGCTCGCCGCCCCCGCCGGGTACGCGCTCGCGAAGCTGCGGCCACCCGGCGGCCCGGCGCTGAGTTTCCTGCTGCTGATCGCCCAGATGATCCCGGGGATCATCATGGCGATGGGCTTCTACGCCATCTACCTCACCCTCGGCGTCCTCAACACGCTGCCCGGCCTGATCCTGGCCGACACCACACTCGCGGTGCCGTTCGCCGTACTGATCTTCACGGCCTTCATGTCCGGCATTCCCGACGAACTGCTCCAGGCCGCCGTGGTCGACGGCGCGAGTCGACTGCGCACCTTCTGGTCGATCGTGCTGCCGGTCAGCCGCAACTCGATCGTCACGGTGTCACTGTTCGCGTTCCTGTGGTCCTGGTCGGACTTCGTCTTCGCCTCGACCCTGGCCGGCGGCGGTGACCACCAGCCGATCACCCTCGGCATCTACCACTACATCGGCAACAACAACCAGCAGTGGAACGCCATCATGGCCACCGCCGTCGTCGCCTCCGTCCCCGCAGCCGTCCTACTGATCCTGGCCCAGCGGTACGTCTCGATGGGCGTGACCGCCGGCGCCGTCAAGGACTGACCACCCGCACCACAGAAAGGCAGTCGCCACCCATGACCGTCGCCCCGTCCGGTCCGGAGTTCGCCATCCAGGACATCCCGTTCAGCTACCGAGGGTCCTGGCTCAACATCTCCCCCGTGGTCGCCGAGAAGACGTACGCCGACGACCTGCACCTGGTGTCGCACCAGACCGGGCTGCACCCGGTGCTACGCCTCTCCCCCACGGCCCCGGGCACCACGGTCGTCGCCACACCCGCGCTGTTGACCTGGCACGCCGGTCCCGGTCGGATCGACGCCGTCTACGACGGACCGGACACCCTGCGGCTCCGGGGTCGGCACCTCGGCCTGCGGATAGCCGCGGCGGCCGGCACGCTCACCCCGTTCAGCGGCACCTACCTCTACCTCGACCCGGTCGACGGCTCGCTCGTGTTCACCTCCTACGAGACCGGGCGTCGCTACCGGGTCACGGTGCTCGCCGGCGCGCTGCGCCGCACCGACGGCGTCGAGGCGCTCGGCACCGCCGACCGGTCCCTGGACCTCACGGGTGACGAGCCCTGGGAGATCGCGATCGAGGAGTACGCCACCGCGCGGCGGCCCTACGCCACGACCGTCACCTTCGACCAGGTGTGCCGGGACCGCAGCGCCGAGTTCGCCGCGTTCGTCGACGCGGTCGCGCCGTGGCGCGACGAGGACACCCCGGCCGCCGAACTGGCCGCGTACGTGCTGTGGTCCGCCACCGTCGACCCGGCGGGGTTCGTCACCCGGCCCGCCGTCCTGATGTCCAAGCACTGGATGGACAAGGTGTGGAGCTGGGACCACTGCTTCAACGCGATCGCCCTGGCTGCCGGCGAGCCCGAGCTGGCCTGGCACCAGTTCCACCTGCCCTTCGACCACCAGGACGCCGCGGGTGCCCTTCCCGACTCGGTCACCCACTCCGAGGTCCTGCACAACTACGTCAAACCCCCCATCCACGGCTGGGCGCTGCGGCACCTGCGCCGACGCCTACCCCACCCACCGGACCGGGCGGCGCTCGCGCAGACGTACGACCGGCTGGCCCGCTGGGCCGGGTTCTGGCTGGACGCGCGCCGCGCTCCCGGCCAGGACCTGCCGCACTACCAGCACGGCAACGACAGCGGCTGGGACAACGCCACCACGTTCGACGAGGGCCGGGTCGTGCAGACCGCCGACCTGGCCGCCTTCCTCGTCGCGCAGCTGGACTGCCTGGCCGACCTCGCCGCCGAGCTGGGCGTCGCGGCCGACCGGTGGTCCCGGGAGGCCGGCCGAATCCGTACGGCGATGCTCCGGGACCTGTGGGACGGTGAGCGCTTCACGGCCCGCAGCCCGCACACCGGCCAGCAGCGGACCAGCCGTAGCCTGCTCGACCTGATGCCCATCGCGCTCGGCGCCGACCTGCCCACCCCGATCGCCGACGCGCTGGCCCGGGGAGTCGAGCGCCACCTCACCACCCACGGGTTGGCCACCGAACCGACGGACTCGGCCCACTACGCCGCCGACGGGTACTGGCGGGGCCCGATCTGGGCGCCCTCCACCGTGCTGGTCGAGGACGGCCTGCGACGGGCCGGGCACACCGGGATCGCCGACGACATCAGCCAGCGCTTCCTCGCGCTCTGCGAGAAGTCGGGTTTCGCGGAGAACTTCGACGCCGAGACCGGTGCCGGCCTGCGCGACCGGGCGTACACCTGGACCGCCAGCAGCTACCTCATCCTGGCCGCCGCGCACCAGGAACGCCGGGCGGCGGGACGGTAGCAGGGGCGGTGCACGACCGGCCGCCACGGTCGCGGGACCGTGGCGGCGGTGGGCGGGTCAGCGGGCCCGGACCGGGCCCGTGCTGGAACGCAACGAGATGGGCGGGCTGTACAGGCGGTGCCGGGGCACGCTGCCCGGGGCCGCGATGATCTCCAGCAGCAGCGCCACCGCCTCGGCGCCCATGTCCCACATGGGTACGTCCGCAGCCGTCAGCGGCGGGCGGAAGTCCTCCGCCCAGTGCTGGGCGGCGACCCCGGTGACCGAGAAGTCCGCCGGCACGGACAGCCCGACGCCGGTCAGCGCGCGCTGCATCCCGGGCAGCGCCGCCTCGTTGATGGTGGCCACCGCCGTGACCTCCGGATGCGTCGCCAGCAACTGCTCCACGCACGCCTCGCCGGAGGCGGAGTCGTCGCCGCAGCACACGTCGACGCCGGCGAGGCCCCGTTCGGCCACCGCCGCCTGGAAGCCGGCCAGGGCGCGATGGCTGGGGCCGTACCCCGCCGCCACCAGCTCGGCGGATCGGTTCACCAGCGCCACGTGCCGGTGCCCCAGGTCGGCCAGGTGATGCACGCAGCGCGCGATCAGCCCGGCGTAGTCGATGTCGACCCAACTCATGCCGTGCGCCTCGGCCGTCCGGCCGATCGTGACGAACGGCAGACCCGTACGGGCCAGCCGCGTCACGCGGTCGTCCTCCAACCGGATCTCCATCAACACGACGCCGTCGACGCGACGCCCGGAGACGATCCGCTCGAACGAGCGGTCGTGGTCGCCCCCCGACGGCGACAGCAGCACGTCGAGGTCGTGGCGGGCGGCGGCCTCGACGACGCTGGCGACGAAGCCCAACTGCATGTCGGTCAACCGCTGACTCGCCGGCGGGATCACCAACCCGAGGGTGCGGGTACGCCCCTCCTTCAGGGCACGGGCGCTGGCGTTCGGCCGGTAGTCCAGCTCGTCGATGACCGCCTGGATCCGCTGCCGGGTCGCCTCCGACACCGTTCGCTTGCCGCTCAACACGTACGACACCGTGCTGCGGGACACTCCCGCGCGCCGGGCGATCTCCCCGATGTTCATACGCCCCCTCGAACCGACTCCTGCCCCGACGGGACGCGCCCAGCTCCGGTTTCCGAGCATAAGCGCTCCGCGTGCGGCCCCGGACGCCCCGTCCGGCTCATCCCGGCCACCCCCAGCCGGTCAGGAATCAAGAAGCACCCGCGCGTCCTTCCGGCCTAGCCTTTTCCCAGGTGGCCGGCACGACGCCGCGCCATGACGAGCGAGAGGGAGCCCGACATGTCCGCGAAGTCCTCCAGCACCGACTCCGACGGCTTCAGCGCCGAGGAGCGTGCCGCGATGAAGGAGCGTGCGGCCGAACTGCGCGCCGAGGGCAGGAAGGGCGCCAAGAAGGCCGACGGGTTGCAGGCGGTCCTCGACCGCATCGCGCAGATGGCGCCCGACGACCGCGCGCTCGCGGAGCGCGTGCACGTGGCGGTGACCACCGCAGCGCCGGAGCTGTCGCCGAAGACGTGGTACGGGATGCCCGCGTACGCCAACGCCGCCGACAAGATCGTCGTCTTCTTCCAGGACTCCGGCAAGTTCAACTACCGGTACTCGACACTGGGCTTCCAGGACGCGGCGAACCTCGACGACGGCGACCTCTGGCCGGTGTCGTACGCCCTGCGGACGTGGAGCCCCGAGGTGGAGAAGCGGATCGTCGAGCTGGTCCGAGCAGCGGTCTGCTGATCCGCGGCTCTGGTACGCCGTGCGTCCACCGACGATGCTCGGTACGTGTCGTTCTGGGAGTTCGTCACGCGCGTCGGCGTACCGCTGATCGTCGTCGTCGGGGCCGCGGCCATCGCGGTCGGCGCGTTCACCGACCCGCCGGAAACCTTCTCCTGGCCGCGCGGCTGGCAGTGGGCGTGGGTGGGGCTGTGGCTCATGGCGAGCGGTGAGGCGGCGTTCGGCACCGAGCGACCGTGGTCCGAGCGTGTCTGGAAGGGCGCCGCAGCCCTGCTCGTCGCGGTGGCCTCTGTGATCGCCGTCTGGCGGCACCAGCGGTGGCGCAGGCGGGCCGGGCGCACCGACGGCGACCCGGCACGGTAGCCGGCGCACGGGCGGCGACGCGGTGCAGAAGCTGGCCGGCCACCCGTCGCCGGCGGAGGCGGTGCCGCTGCACGGCGACGGGCGACACGCCCCCACCCACCGTCGACGCGGGGCCGACGGCTGGCGGGGGCGCACCGTGGCGCGTCAGGTGGTCGTGCAGGTGATCTCGGTCGGCGGGTTGTTGGTGCCCGTCGCGGTACCGATGAAGCCGAACGTGGTGGAGCCACCGGCCGGCAACGCCCCGTTGTAGTCGACGTTCGTCACCCGCACGCTCGCACCGCTCTGCGTGTGCGTGCCACCCCAGATCTGGCTGATCACCTGCCCGTTGGGGAAGGCCCAGGAGACCGTCCAGCCACGGATGGGCGTCGCGCCGGCGGTCACCGTCACCGAGGCCTGGAAACCGCCCGACCACGAGTTCGTCACCGTGTACGTCGCCCGCGCGCCGGACGGCGAGGGCGTGCTCGACACGGTGGGCGTCGGCGTCGGGATCGGGCTCGGTGTGTCGGTCGGACTCGAGGTCGGCGAGACCGTGGGCGAGGGCGTGCTGCTCAGCGTCGGTGACGGTGTGACACCGGGCCGCGCCGCGCGGTAGGTGTGACCGGCGCGCACGGCGAGTTGCACGACATCCGTCTCGGGTCGGGTGGTGCTGGGCGTGCTGCCGTCGGTGACGTCGACCAGGGTGAAGGACCCGGTGAAGAGGCGGGCGCGCAGGCGTACGGTGCCGTCCCGGTCGGCGCGGACGCTGATCTCGTCGGCCTGCCCGCTGCTCCAGGCCACGCCGACGGTGTACCCGCCCCGGCCGCGCAGGCCCGCGACCTGGCCGGTGGGCCAGGCGCTCGGCAGCGCGGGGAGCACGTGCAGCTCGCCGTTGTGGCTGTGCAGCACCATCTCGGCGATGCCGGAGGTCGCACCGAAGTTGCCGTCGATCTGGAACGGCGGGTGCAGGTCGAACATGTTCGGCGCGAGCCGGTCGGTGCGGACCAGGTCCTTCAGGAGCTTGTGGGCGCGGGCGCCGTCCTCCAGGCGGGCCCAGTAGTTGATTTTCCAGGCCAGGGACCAGCCGGTCCCGTCGTCGCCGCGCAGTTCCAGCGTCCGGCGTGCGGCCTCGTAGAGCTGCGGGGTGCCGCGCTTGGTGATCTGGTTGCTCGGATGCAGGCCGTACAGGTGGGAGACGTGCCGGTGGTTCCGCTCGGTCTCGACCCAGTCGGCGAGCCACTCCTGGATGTTGCCGCGGGAGCCGACCCGCGACGGCGCCAGCCGGTCCCGTGCCGTGCGCACCTGGGAGCGGAACGTGGTGTCGACTCCCAGCACCTCACTGGCCCGGGCCGTGGCGTCGAACAGGTCACGCAGGATCTGGTTGTCCATGGTGGGGCCCGCGCAGACGCTGGCGTTCGAGTGGTGCGGCAGCTCCGGCGAGTTCGACGGGTTGGTCACCAGGTAACCGAGCGTCGGGTGGGCGACCAGGGTGTCGAGGAAGAACTGGGCGGCACCCTTGAGCGCCGGGTAGTTGGCCTGGAGGAAACCGGCGTCACCGGTGAACAGGTAGTGCTCCCAGATCAGGCTGGCCAACCAGGCGCCGCCGGTCTGCCACATGCCCCACAGCGCCCCGTCGACGACCGAGGCGCCCCGCCACGCGTCGGTGTTGTGGTGGGTGACCCAGCCACCCGCGCCGTACTGCGCCTGGGCGACACGCGCCCCGGTGACCGTGAGGTCCTTGATCATGTCGAACACCGGCAGGAAGCACTCGGCGAGGTTGGTGGTGTCGGCGGGCCAGTAGTTCATCGGCAGGTTGGCGTTGATGGTGTACTTCGAGTCCCACGGCGGCGTCATCGAGTCGTTCCAGATGCCCTGGAGGTTCGCCGGCTGGGTGCCCGGCCGCGAGGAGGAGATCAGCAGGTACCGCCCGAACTGGAACAGCAGGGCGGAGAACTGGGGATCGTTCGTGCTCGCGTGCTGGGCGATCCGCACGTCGGTCGGCTGGTCGGCCGCGGCCGTACGCCCCAGGTCGATCGTCACCCGGTTGAACAGGGCCTGGTAGTCGGCGAGATGGCGACTGCGCAGCTGGTCGAGGCTCGCCCCACGGGCGGTGCTGAGGCGGGTGCGCGCGATGCCCTGGTAGTCGCCGTTGACCGTGCGGTAGTTGACATAGCTGGAACCGATCGAGATCAGGACGGTCACGCTCGTGGCACCCGAGACGCGCAGGGTGCCGCCGGAGCTGCTGACCGTGCCGCCCGTCGCGGTGGCGTTGGCCAGCCCGAGGAAACGCACCGAGCCGTTGACGCCCTCCATGGCGCCGGAGATGCCGTCGACCGCGATCGTGGCGGCGTCGGGGCTCGACATCGTCGTCCGCTGTGGGCTGTCGAAGGTCGCGTTGAACGTGATCGAGTTGGCGCGGTCGGCGGTCAACCGGAGCACGATCACCGAGTCGGGAGCACTGGCGAACACCTCACGCTGGTACCGGACACCGTTGAGCACGTACGTCGTGGTGACGGTGGCGGTGGTGAGGTCGAGCGTCCGGTTGTACTGCGACGCGCCGCTGGCGGAACCGAAGGCGAGACGGAGGTTGCCCACGAGCTGGTAGGCGAGCTGTCCGCCGGGGTTGCCCATCATCGTCTGGTTGATCAGATCCTGCGCCGACGTCCACTGGTCGGCGAAGACGCGCCGCCGGATCTCGGCGAGGTTGGCCGCGCCGCGGGTGTTCGCGGAGTCGTACGGACCCCCGGCCCAGACGGTGTCCTCGTTGAGCTGGAGCCGTTCGGTGTCGACGTTGCCGAACACCATGGCGCCGAGGCGTCCGTTGCCGACGGGCAGCGCGCGGAGCCAGTCGGTGCCGGCCGGCTCGTCGTACCACAGAGCCAGGTCGTTGGCGGCGAGCACCTGTGGCGGCGCGACCGAACCGGCGCGGGCCACGGCGGACCACGCAACCGGTAGCAGCGCGGCGCCGGCGCCCGCAGCACCGGCCCGCAGCACGTTTCTTCGTGTCACTTCAGACATGGTCTCTCCAATCTGCGCAGGCCAGCGACCTCACGCAGGTGGGACGGCACCGCTGGAGGCACCGCCGGAATTGGCGCTATGGCGGGGACGTGCCCACGGCCGGTTTGCCGTTCGAGTCCTGGCGGGGACGGTCGGCGGCGGCCGGGGACGCGTGGTGGGCGCTTGCTGTTAGCGTTAACAGGTGCGGCCCGCTCGCACCGCTCGGCAACGTTCACAGCCGTGGCCCGGCGTGCCGGGCTCCCGGCGGCGCGCCATGCATCCTCCATAGACCTTCGTAGATGACGGCGCTGCGCGTCAATAGGTGTCGGTCATGTTTCGGATCGGCGCGCAGGGGCGCGCCCACGGTGGGCCGCCCGGGCACCTTGCCATCGACGCAGCTCGTTCGTAGCATCCAGAGCCACGAGATGTTATCGCGAACAAATCGCGACATCCCGGCACCGACCGTCCGGAGGTGGCAGCTGTGTCCTCAGGCTCGTCGGCCGTTGCGGGCTACCACAACCCGGTCGTACCCGGCTTCTACCCCGACCCGAGCGTCTGCCGGGTCGGCGAGGACTACTACCTCGTCTGCTCGAGCTTCGAGTACTTCCCCGGTGTGCCGCTCCTGCACAGCCGGGACCTGGTCCACTGGTGACAGATCGGTAACGTCCTCGACCGTGCCAGCCAGTTGGAGATCCCGCCCGACGCCAACGCGTCCGGCGGCATCTTCGCACCGACCATCCGCCACCACGACGGCCGCTTCTGGGTGATCACCACCAACGTGAGCCTCCGCCGGCACCTCATCGTCACCGCGGCGGATCCCACCGGCCCATGGTCGGAGCCGGTCTACCTCGACCCGCCCCACGCCGACCCGTCCCTGGCCTGGGACGATGACGGCACCTGCTGGCTGACGACCTCGGGAGTGGACGGCTACCGCATCGGCGAATGGTGGTACCTGCTGCTCTCCGAGGGCGGCACGCACACCGGCCACGCCGTCTCGGTTGCCCGGTCCCGCAGCCCTCGGGGGGCCGTTCGAGCCCGCGCCGACCAACCCGATCCTCACCCACCGGAGCACAGACCTCCACCCCGGCACGCACCGCGACGACTTCGACACGACCAGCCTCGCACCTGGATGGGTTTCGCCCCGCTCCCGTCCCGACGCGGCCTGGTCGTTGACCGAGCGGCCTGGATGGCTCACCCTGCACGCGGCCGGTACGACGCTGGACCGCGCCGGCGCGACGATCGTGGCGGCCCGCCAACGCCATCATGACTGCCGCGCCAGCGTGCGGGTGGATCCGGACGGCGGCACGGCCGGGCTCACCCTGCGCATCGACGAGCCCTTCGGGGTACGCCCCGCCGCCAGCGACATGATCGCGTTCGAGGTGGAGACCGCGGACGGCCACGTACTGCTGGCCGAACTCGACGGACGGTACCTCTCCACCGAGGTCGCCGGCGGCTTCACCGGCCGGGTCATCGGCATGTACGTGACCGACGGCATCGCGGCCTTCGACTGGTTCGACTACCGTCCGGTGGCGCGTCCGCCCGGCTGAACGGCCGGCGCCGCGACCGTAGTCTCGCTGTGTGAGCGACGAGAGCCGGCGGCGCCGCCCCCGCAAACCGCGGCGCGGTGACCTGCCCGTCGCCACGATCGCCGAGCTCGCCGGAGTGTCCCCTCCGACAGTGTCCAAGGTTCTCAACGGTCGCACCGGCGTGGGTGAGCAGACCCGGCAGCGGGTGGAGGCGCTGCTCCGCGACCACGGCTATCGCCGTCCTGAGGACGCCGCGAGAACACTCTGCATCGAGGTGCTCTTCCACCACATGCTGCCCTCGATCGCCCTGGAGATCCTGCGCGGCATCCAGGAGGTCGCCGACTCGCGGGACTGCACCGTCGGCTTCGTCGACCTCCGTCACCGTGTGGAGGCGGGGCTGCCCTGGATGGAGCCCCTGCTGCTGCGCCATCCGACCGCCGTCATCGCGGTCTGCTCGCTCGTCACCGCCGAGCACGGCCGACAGTTGGCCAGCATGGGCATACCGCTCGTCGCCATCGACCCGGGCGGCGAACTCTTCCCCACCCCCGCCGTCGGCTCGAACAACTGGAGCGGTGCCCTCGCCGCCACCCGGCACCTTCTCGACCTCGGCCACCGGCGGATCGGAGTGCTCACCGGGCCGGTGCAGGACCTGGCCGCGCGGGCTCGCCTGGACGGTTTCAGGGCCGCCCTGGACCACGCCGGCATCCCGTTCGACGACAGCCCCGAACGGCAGGGGGTGTTCAGCTTCGTGGCCGGCCGTAACCTCGGGCGCGAGTTGTTGACACGGGCCGAGCCACCCACCGCCCTCGTCTGCGGCAACGACCTCCAGGCCCTCGGCGTCTACGCGGCGGCCCACGACATCGGCCTGCGAATCCCCGAAGATCTCAGCGTCGTCGGCTTCGACGACGTGGACCAGGCGACCTGGACGTCACCACCGCTGACCACGGTGCGACAGCCGTTCACCGAGATCGGGGCCACCGCCGCTCGGCTCGCGTTGACGCTGGCCGACGGCCATACCCTCCCCCAGGAGCGGTACGAACTCGGCACGGCGCTCGTCGTCCGGGGCAGCACCGGACCGCACAGCACTCGGTAGCAGGGCGGCCGGGCAGCGGGTCCCGAAGAGGCCGACTTTTTTCGGCGGCCATGTCGAGAAACCACACCCGGCGTCGTCCCCGGGGTGAACGTGACCAGAACGGGTCACGCGAGCGAGGAGGAACACAACGATGGCGAAGTACCTGCTGTTGAAGCTGCCGCGTTACTCGGCGGTGGCCGCGTACCTGCACGAACGCGACGGCGACCTGGCGAGGGCGGCCCGCCTCTACGCCGAGGCGGCTCGTAAGGCGGCCAACCTCGCCGAGCGTGACCATCTGACCCGCCAGGCCGCCCGCCTCAACGACCACCGGCGGCGCTGACGGGTCGCACGACCCGCCTCAGTCGCTCGGCAGCGGCGCGTACCACTGCGCGCCGCTCACCCGGACCCGCTGCGACTGCTTGCGGTTCCATGCCACCCGCATGCCGTGGCGGCGCAGCACCGGGAAGGCGACCTCGTCCAGCAGGCGTTCCAGGTCGGCCTGGTAACGGGCCTGCTGCTCGGCCTCCGGCAGGGCCGAGTAGGCGGCCTCGTCGAAATCCACTGGAGGGTAGGCTCCGTAGCCGAGGTAGACCTCGCCGTTCTCGCTCGCGAGCAGCGACTCCGTGTCCTGCTGGTGGAACCACAGGTAGCCCTGCCAGTGCCGGGAGTCGTCGCGCTCGTCGTGGATCTCCGCGGACGCGCAGGTGCCGCAACAGCTGAAGTTCTCTCGGGCCACCACGCCGGCCTCGTTGAGATCGGCGAACGCTCGGGTGAGGTTGCTGCGGACCGCGCCCCAGCCACGCTGCTGCTCGCGCCGGAGGGCCAGCGCCGTCTCGTACGCCGACGTGAGGTCCTCGGCGGTGGCGCCGTGTCGCTCGTCGTCGTCGAGGTGGTCCAGGAAGTCGACGGGGTCGTCGTAGCCACGGACGATCCAGTCCCAGATCTCGGCCTCGATCTCGCCGCGACCCGGCTCGGCGACTCGATCGGTCAGGAAGCGGACGCCCTCGGGGCGATCGTTGTAGGTCCATCCATCCACGGCGGAGATCCTTGCAGCGACCTCCGACAGTCCGGGACGTGACGTGCGGGACCGTCCGGCCCCGCCGTCCGAGGACGGCGGGGCCGGACGGATCGGTCGCGTCCGGTCAGCCGTTGAGGGTGGCCAGCAGCGCGGCGCTCATGCCCTGTTCGCCACGGGCGTTCGGGTGGAAGGGCGCGGCGGAGTTCTGCGGCACCAGCCCTTCGATCCAGCGGGTTCCGCTGCTCTTGCACGTGTCCCGACCGATCGACGGCGTGTAGACGTCGGCGTAGGTGGCGCCGTTCGCGCCGGCGGCGCTGGCCAGCATGGCGTTGAGCGACTTCTCGACACCGCGCAGGTACGGCACGTCCTGGTAGGCGATCGGGACGACGGGCCAGCAGCCGTACCCGCTGTCGGGCAGGATCGCGGGATATCCGAGGACGACGACCCGCGCGCTGGGCGCGGCTCGGCGGATCGCCTGTAGCACGGCGGTCACCTTCGGCACCGTGGCCGCGATACGGGCCTGCAACTGGTCGGTGCCGCCCGCGGTGTACCGGTTCTTGCACGGCGAACCGAGGGGACTGCTGAGGCTCGCCTCCGCACACTCACCGATGATGCCGGAGAAGCCGATGTCGTTGCCGCCGATCTGTACCGTCACCAGCGCGGTGCTCGACGTGACCGCGTTGAGCTGCGGTGGGACGTTGATGCCCAGTTGGCCGCTGCCGCCGTGGAGAATGTCGTCCGTCGTGGCACCGGAGCAGCTCACGTCCGCGAACGACGTCGAGCCGGCGGCCGCGGCCACCAGCGAGGGATAGTTGCGGTTCGACCGCAGACAGTTGAGGTCGACCTGGGTGGGGATCAACGGACCCGCGGTGTACGAGTCTCCCAGCGCGACGTAACGGCCGGTGGGGACCGCGGCGCTGGCGGGCGTGGCGACGGCGAGCAGGACACCGGCGGTGGCCGCGGCGAGTGCGGCCAGTCGGGTGGCCGCGCGCAGGAGCGGCAGGCGGGGACGGGGCATGACGCCTCCCAGGGGAGATCGCGGTGGTGGTGGTGGTGCCGTGATCCTGTCGCCGCCGCCGAGCGGGGTCAATATAGATGACCCTCACTAAAGAACGTCCCACAGTGTGGGTCGGGAGGGCTGCGGGGCGGGCTCCGACCTGTCGAGATCCGCGCCGGACACCGGCTGCGTTGACGGCATGTGTCATGCGAGTTAAATTGGCGTCGGTCAATGTCATCGGCTCCTGTGGACGGCAGTGGGCCCTCGCCGTCAACCACCGCAAGGAGCGCACGTGCTCAAACGAAGAATCGCCCTACTGTTCCCCACAATCCTTGCGGCTGCCCTCGGCACCGCGGTGGTCAGCGGCGCGATGGTGCTCACCACCCCCCAACCCGCGGAGGCGTTGGAGAACGGGCTGGCCCGCACACCGCAGATGGGCTGGAACGACTGGAACTCGTTCGGATGCAACGTCAACGAGTCGCTCATCCGGCAGACGGCCGACACGCTGGTCTCCAGCGGCATGGCAGCGGCGGGCTACCGCTACGTCAACATCGACGACTGCTGGTCCACCAAGCAGCGCAACGGCAGCGGTGACCTGGTCGCCGATCCACAGAAGTTCCCGAGCGGCATGAAGACCCTCGCCGACTACGTCCACGACAAGGGCCTCAAGCTGGGCATCTACTCCTCGGCCGGGACCCTCACCTGCGCCGGGTACCCGGCCAGCATCAACTACGAGCAACGCGACGCCAACCTCTGGGCGTCCTGGGGGATCGACTACCTCAAGTACGACAACTGCGGCGACCACCTCGGCCGGAGCGCGCAGCAGCGCTACACCGCGATGCGGGACGCGCTCGCGGCCACCAACCGGCCGATCCTGTACAGCCTGTGCAGTTGGGGCCAGGACAGCGTCTGGACCTGGGGCGCGGGAGTGGGCAACTCCTGGCGTACCACCGGCGACATCGGTGGGAACTGGAACTCCATCATGGGCATCCTGGACCAGCAGGTCGGCAAGGAGTCGTACGCCCGACCGGGCGCGTGGAACGACCCGGACATGCTGGAGGTCGGCAACGGGCCCACCGACACCGAATCCCGAGCGCACTTCAGCCTCTGGGCGCTGCTGAACGCCCCGCTGCTGGCGGGCAACGACATCCGCACCATGTCGGCGGCCACCCGCACGATCCTGACCAACACCGACGTCATCGCCGTCAACCAGGACTGGGGCGGCCAGCAGGGCCGCAAGATCAGCGACTCCGGTGACCTCGAGGTCTGGCGCAAGCCGATGTCCACCGGCGGGGTCGCCACCGTCCTGCTCAACCGCGGCAGCGGCACGACCACGATCTCCACCACTGCCAGCGCGCTCGGGCTCGGCAACGCCGGCTCGTACACAGTGCGCGACCTGTGGTCCCACACCACCTCGACGTCGACCGGCACGATCAGCGCGTCCGTGCCGGCACACGGCGCCGCCATGTTCCTGGTCACCGGCGGTGGCACTCCCCCGCCGACCACGCCGCCGCCGACCACGCCCCCACCGACCACGCCCCCGCCGAGCGCGACGTCGACGATCCGCAGCACGTCCGCCGGCCGGTGCCTGGACGTCAACGGCGCGTCCCAGACGAACGGCGCCACCGCCATCATCTGGGACTGCCACGGCCAGGCCAACCAGTCCTGGACCTCGACCAGCGCCCAGGAGCTACGGGTCTACGGAGGCAAATGCCTCGACGTCTACGACGGCGGAACCGCCAACGGGACGTCGGTGATCATCTGGGACTGCCACGGCCAGGCCAATCAACAGTGGCGCTTCAACGCCGACGGCTCGATCACGGCGGTCGCCTCGGGCCGCTGCCTGGATCTGGTGGGCAACGGGACGGCAAATGGCACGCGCGCCCAGATCTGGGACTGCAACGGCGCAGCCAGTCAGCGGTGGAGCCGCAGCTGAGCGACCGTCCCCGGTAGGCGGGGGCAGGGCCTGGACCGGCCGGGCACGTCCGCGGGCACCGACCCGCGCGTCGCCCGGCCGGTCCACGCCGCTCATGCTCACCCCTGCGACACCCGGGGAACGTCCGACGCATAGCATTGCCACGGATCGGGACGGCTCTGCTGAAACGAGGCGACATGCGTTGGCTCCAGCGGTTGCTGGGCGGCGGGCGGGTCCAACTCGACCCGGAGCGGCAGCAGATGCTGCTGCGCAACCTCCAGCACGGATACGGCGCACACACGCGGGTTCCGTTTCCCGCGCAGGTCGAAGCGGCGACCGGCATGTTGGGCGGCGACGACGGCCTGGTGGTGGCGGCCCGGGTTCTCAGCCAGGTCGCCGACGAGGCACACGTGGATCTGCGGGCGCAGGCCCAGGACATCCACCGGCGGACCGGCCGACGACTCCTGGTGCACCGGCGGAACTACCGGCCGCTGTGGATGGAGGCCGGTCCCGGACTGCGGTGGCCGCTGTTCGCACTGCCGTGCGGCTTCCACCCGTACGCCCAGGTGGCCGCCGCCGTCGCGGTGGTCGGCGACCGGGCGGCCCGGCTCGACCGGGTGACCGATCCGAACCCGCTGGCGACACATGTGTTCGAGCTGCTCGACCTCACCACCGCCGGCTGGGAGTACGGCCGGGTGCGGGTGGACACCGACGCCGCCGCGTTCGTGGATCGACTGATCACGAGCGCCGCGCAGGTCCTCGCCGCGATGGACGACCCGCCCCGGTTGCCACCTCCGGTCCGTGCGCTCATGCGTCGCAACAACACCCTCGATGTGCACGACCCGGCCGGCCCGCGCGCGGTGGGACGAATCAACCTGGGCGCGCGGATGCGGGAACAGTTGCTGGCCTGACCGCCTACCGGCCCTGGGCGCGGGCGTTCGCGCCCAGGAAGGCGAGCAGCAGGGCAGCCGTCTCGTCGGGGTACTGCGCGTGCGGGTAGTGACCCGCGCCCTCGATGACCTCGAGCCGACCCAACCCGTCCGGCAGCGCGGCCACGATCGCCGGCCTTGCCGCAAGACCCCTATCGTGCCGCAGAATCGTCGGCCGGAGACGGGAACGAACGAAGAATCGGGGCACCGGGTGCGTGTGTTGTGCAGGACACGAGTGGTCGTACGGACCGTCCGGACCGAGGTGACGCGATGACCGACCACTACGTGTGGGATCTCGACGAGGTCGACGAGACGCAGATCGCGACCGTCGGAGGCAAGGGCGCCCGTCTGGGGGCGTTGTCGCGGATCGACGGCATCCGCGTACCGGCTGGCTTCTGCGTGTCGACCGACGCCTTCCGACGGGTTCTGGCCGAGGTGCCCTCGATCGAGGCTCACCTTGAGCGGCTGTCGCGCCTGACGCCGGACGACCGGGACGCGGTCCGCGACCTCAGCGCGGAGATCCGCCGGAGCATCGAAGAGACCGCCCTGCCCGACGACCTGGTGGCGGCGATCGACGGAGCCCTGCGCCAGCACGGTGCGGACACGGCCTACGCCGTCCGGTCCAGCGCCACGGCGGAGGACCTGGCGACGGCCTCCTTCGCGGGCCAACAGGACACCTACCTGAACGTCCGAGGCACGGCCGCCATCCTCGCCCACGTCAGCCGGTGCTGGGCCTCGCTCTTCACCGAGCGTGCCGTCACCTACCGGCAGCGCCACGGCATCGACCATCGGACCGTCCACCTCGCCGTCGTCGTGCAGAAGATGGTGTTTCCGCAGGCGGCCGGCGTGCTGTTCACGGCCGACCCCCGCACGTCCAATCGAAGGACCGCCTCCGTCGAGGCCAGTTTCGGCCTTGGCGAGGCTCTGGTCTCCGGGCTCGTCAACCCGGACGCCTACCGGGTGCGGGACGACGCGATCATCGACAGGTCGATCGCCACCAAGCGGCTCGCCATCGACGCCCTCCCGGGCGGGGGCACCGTCAGGCAGCCGATCAGCACGGACCGTCAGGGGCAGCCGGCGCTGACCGATGTCCAGGTCCTGCGGCTGGTGCGCGTGGGCCGGCGGATCGAGGCGCACTTCGGCTGCCCGCAGGACATCGAGTGGTGCCTGGTCGACGACGACTTCCACATCGTCCAGAGCCGGCCGATCACGACGCTGTTCCCCGTCCCCGCCGCCCTGGACGAGGAGAACCACGTCTACCTGTCCGTGGGGCATCAGCAGATGATGACCGACGTCATGAGGCCGTTGGGGCTGTCCATGTGGCAGCTCACGGCGATGGCGCCGATGCACGAGGCCGGGGGGAGGCTCTTCGTCGACGCCACCCGGCTCCTGGCGTCGCCCGCGGGCCGCGCCGGCTTCCTCGAGATGGCGGGCAGGTCTGATCCGTTGACCCGGGACGCGCTGGAAACCCTCCTGGAGCGCCCCAACTTCGTACCGACGCTGGCCCAGGACGGTCCCGGTGTCCCGCGGCTCGGCGGCGCGCCGGCCACGATCGAGAACGATCCGGCCATCGTCGCCGAGCTGATCGAGCGCAGCCAGGCGTCTCTCGCCGCACTGCGGCGCGACATCGCGAACGTGACCGGACCGGCGCTGTTCGACTTCCTGTTCGAGGCCTTCGCCGAGCACAAGCGGCTGCTCGCCGATCCGTTGAGCATGCAGGCGATCATGGCGGGGATGGGAGCCACCTGGTGGCTCAACGACCACCTGTCCGAATGGTTGGGCGAGCGGAACGCGGCCGACACCCTCACGCTGTCCGCCCCGGGCAACGTCACGTCGGAGATGGGCCTTGCGCTGCTCGACGTCGCGGACGCGATCCGTCCGTACCCCGATGTGGTGGCCTACCTGCGGGACGTCGTCGACGACGGCTTCCTCGACGACCTGCCGAAGCTGGCAGGCGGCACGGAGGCACGCGCCGCCATCCGCGCGTATCTCGACCGGTACGGCATGCGCTGCGTCGGCGAGATCGACATCACCAGGCCGCGCTGGGCCGAGCGCCCCACCACGCTCGTACCCCTGATCCTCGACAACATCAGGCTCCACGAGCCCGGCGCCGCCCGACGGCGCTTCGCGCAGGGGTACGAGGAGGCGCAGCGCAAGCGCGAGGAGCTGCTGGAACGCCTACGCGCCCTGCCGGACGGGGCACACAGGGCCGACGAGACCGCACGGATGATCGACCGGGTGCGCACCTTCATCGGATACCGCGAGTATCCGAAGTACGCGATCATCAACCGCTACTTCGTCTACAAGCAGGCCCTGCTGCGGGAGGCCGAGCGCCTCGTCGACGCCCACGTGCTGCGCGAGAGGGACGACGTCTTCTACCTCACCTTCGCCGAGCTGCACGACGCGGTGCGGTCGCACCGGGTCGACGACGCTCTGATCCAGCGGCGTAGGGACGAGTTCCGCGCGTACCAGACGCTCACGCCGCCCCGGGTGCTCACCTCCGAGGGAGAGATCATCTCCGGGGCGTACCGACGAGACGACGTGCCGACCGGCGCGCTGGCCGGCCTCGGGGTGTCCGGCGGGACCGTCGAGGGTCGCGCCCGTGTCCTCTCCGACATGACGGACGCCGCGCTGGAGTCGGGCGACATCCTGGTCACCGCTTACACCGATCCGAGCTGGTCGCCCCTGTTCGTCGCCGTCACGGCCTTGGTCACCGAGGTGGGCGGTCTCATGACCCACGGCGCGGTCATCGCCCGGGAGTACGGCCTCCCCGCCGTCGTCGGCGTGGCGGACGCGACCAGGCTGATCCGAGACGGACAGCGGATCCGTGTGCACGGCACCGACGGGTACGTCGAGATCCTCGACGAGTCCGACAGCTCGAGTTGACGGCCACGGCCACCACGCTGCGCTCGGACCCGATGGGCCAGATCAGGACGACCGACGGCCCGTTCCTGGAGACCAAGGAGGTCCTCGGCGGCTACTACCTCGTCGAGGCGGCCGACCTGGACGAGGTCCTGTCGTTGGCGACGCTGCTTCCCGAGGTGCGTGCCTCGCACAGCGGCGTGGAGATCCGCCCGGTGGTCGACCACGGCTGACGTGACCGACCGACAGCGGTCAGTTCGTCCACTATCGCGTCGAGGTCGTCGACGTACCACGTCGCCAACGTCGCCGCGGTCGTCCCGGCGGTGACCGACTGGTAGACGTTGAGGGCCGGCCCGCCGCCGGAGGCGTAGATGCGGCTGCCGTCGGCGATGTGGGCGCTGGGGGCGGATCGCAGCGCCCGCAGGCCCAGCCTGCCTTCGTAGAACGTGACCGCCCGCGCGATGTCGGACACGGCGACGGAGGCTCTGATGTGGTGGGCGCTCAAGGGCATGACCCAGCCTGGCGGACACGGCCGGTCCTGGACGTGACGCGGGGCGGGCCCGGCAACAGCCGGGCCCGCTCTGTGCTGTGGGTGGTGTCAGCGTTGGAGGGTGAGCAGGCCGGGGCGGTACGGCAGCAGGCCGTAGTCGACGCCGTCGGAGGAGGGCGATCGGCCCTGGTAGAGGAGTTGGAGGTTGCAGGGGTCGACGGTGAAGGTCTGGTCGGCGCTGGTGCGGATCAGCTCGCCGTGGCTGAT
>NZ_JBICTE010000041.1:0-60643 GCF_043197485.1 Micromonospora sp. NPDC049102
ACACCACCGACAAGGGCCGGACCCCACCACAAGGGGCCCGGCCCTTCCGGCATCTCCCGCCCCGAACCTGAGCAGATCTTGGACAGTTTCCGTTAGCAGCTAACGGAAACTGTCCAAGATCTGCGGGCTCAGTTGCGCGGTTGGCCGGCGCGGGTCGGCTCCGCGGACGGCAGCGGCTCCGTAGACGGCAGCGCCTCGGCAGGCGGTGTCGGCTCGTCGGCGCTCAGGCGGTGGGCACGTCGACGCAGCCACCACGTGCTGGCCAGGCCGGCGAGCACCGCGAGGACCAGGCCGGCCCAGGAGATGTCCTTGAGCCAGTGTTCGGCGGCCCGGCCAACGGTGAAGAGCAGGTACGTCGTGCCGAACGCCCAGACGAGCCCGCCGGCGGCGTTGGCCAGCAGGAACCGCCGGTACGGCACACGCAGGGCTCCGGCGAGAGGACCGGCCAGGATCCGCAGCAGCGCCACGAACCGACCGAAGAACACCGCCCAGACACCGTGCCGGGCGAAGCTCTGCTCGGCGCGGGCAAGTTGGGCGGGGCCGAGATGGCGTGGGAAGCGTCGGCCCAGCCGGGCGAGCAGTGGACGGCCACCGCGACGACCCACGGCGTACCCGATGGAGTCCCCCACTATCGCTCCGGTGGCGGCGGCTGTCGCCACCCACTCCGGCTCCACCACTCCGGTGGCCGCGAGCAGGGCGGAGCTGACCAGGACGATCTCACCGGGCAGGGGTACGCCCATGCTCTCCACGCCGATCACCCCGGCCACCAGCAGGTAGACCGCGATCGGCGGCAGCGACACGAGCCAGTGCTGGACGTCGAACACGGATGACCCTCCTCCGACCGGGCCTCGAACCCTACCTGTGGCGGGCGTCCGTGACCTGCCTTGCCGGCGCTCACACCCTGTAGCGCGTCCTAGGAGGCTAGGGATAAGGCGGAAGGCGGACCCCGGCCGGGTTGCGGAAATAGCAAGACGGACGTACGGTTTTGTTGAGAGCGGAATCGGCGGTAAGTGTCACCTAACCTCGGCGGCACCCCAGCCGGTGCGACAGACTGCTCAGGACTACTCACGGTCGCTGGTGTGAAGGAGTACGACGTGGCGAGCCTCGACACCTTCGGTGCGAAGACCCAGCTACGCGTCGGAGACGCGAGCTACGAGATTTTCAGGATCGACAAGGTGGACGGCCACGACCGGCTGCCGTACAGCCTGAAGATCCTGCTGGAGAACCTGCTGCGGACCGAGGACGGCGCGAACATCACCGCCGACCACATCCAGCAGCTCGGCGGGTGGGACCCCACCGCCGACCCGAGCGTGGAGATCCAGTTCACCCCGGCGCGGGTGCTCATGCAGGACTTCACCGGTGTCCCCTGCGTGGTCGACCTGGCCACCATGCGCGAGGCCGTGCGTGACCTGGGCGGCGACGCCACCAAGGTCAACCCTCTCGCCCCCGCCGAGCTGGTCATCGACCACTCGGTCATCGCCGACCTGTTCGGCCGCGAGGACGCGTTCGCCCGCAACGTGGAGCTGGAGTACGAGCGCAACAGGGAGCGCTACCAGTTCCTGCGCTGGGGCCAGACCGCGTTCAACGAGTTCAAGGTCGTCCCGCCGGGCACCGGCATCGTGCACCAGGTCAACATCGAGTACCTGGCTCGTACGATCATGGAGCGTAACGGCCAGGCGTACCCGGACACCGTCGTCGGCACCGACTCGCACACCACTATGGTCAACGGCCTGGGCGTGCTGGGCTGGGGCGTCGGCGGCATCGAGGCCGAGGCCGCGATGCTCGGCCAGCCGGTCAGCATGCTGATCCCCCGCGTCGTCGGCTTCAAGCTCTCCGGCGAGATGCCGGCCGGCACCACCGCCACCGACCTCGTGCTGACCATCACCGAGATGCTGCGCAAGCACGGCGTGGTCAGCAAGTTCGTCGAGTTCTACGGCCCCGGCGTGAGCGCCGTGCCGCTGGCCAACCGGGCCACCATCGGCAACATGTCCCCGGAGTACGGCTCCACCGTGGCGATCTTCCCGATCGACGCCGAGACCATCCGCTACCTGGAGCTGACCGGCCGGGACGCCGCGCAGGTCGCGCTCGTCGAGGCGTACGCCAAGGAGCAGGGCCTCTGGCACGACCCGGCGGCCGAGCCGTCGTACTCGGAGCGCCTGGAGCTTGACCTGGGCACCATCGAGCCGTCGCTCGCCGGCCCGAAGCGCCCCCAGGACCGGGTGCCGCTGGGCAGCGCCAAGACGCTGTTCCGCTCGGCGCTTACCGACTACGTCGCCGACGACTCCACCGACGGGGGTGACCTCAAGCCGAGCGTGGCCCGCGAGGAGCTTCCGCGCGGCGCGAACGGCCCGGCCGACGAGGCCAGCGCCGAGTCGTTCCCGGCCAGCGACCCGCCGGCCAACGAGTTCAGCGACCCGGCCGACGAGCCGCGCGACCTGGAGACCGCCGCCGCGGGTGCCGGCGGCCGGGCCAGCAACCCGATCCGGGTCACCGGCACCGACGGCGCTGAGTACGAGCTGGACCACGGCGCCGTGGTGATCGCCGCGATCACCTCCTGCACCAACACGTCCAACCCGCAGGTGATGATCGGGGCGGCTCTGCTGGCCCGCAACGCGGTCGAGAAGGGCCTGACCCGTAAGCCGTGGGTGAAGACCACGCTGGCCCCGGGCTCGAAGGTCGTCATGGACTACTACGAGCGGGCCGGTCTCACGCCGTACCTGGACAAGCTCGGCTTCAACCTGGTCGGCTACGGCTGCACGACCTGCATCGGCAACTCGGGCCCGCTGCCCGAGGAGGTATCGGCCGCGGTCAACGAGCACGACCTGTCGGTCGTCTCGGTGCTCTCCGGCAACCGGAACTTCGAGGGCCGGATCAACCCGGACGTCAAGATGAACTACCTGGCGTCCCCGCCCCTGGTCGTCGCGTACGCCCTCGCCGGCACGATGGACATCGACCTGGCGAACGAGCCGATCGGTGAGGACACCGACGGCAACCCGGTCTACCTGCGGGAGATCTGGCCGAACAGCGCCGAGATCCAGGACGTCATCGCCCAGGCGATCGGTGCGACCGGCTTCAGCGCCGCGTACGCCGACGTCTTCGCCGGTGACGAGCGCTGGCAGTCGCTGCCCACCCCGACCGGCGACACCTTCGCCTGGGCCAGCGACTCGACCTACGTGCGCAAGCCCCCGTACTTCGAGGGCATGCAGCCGGAGCCGAGCCCGGTCGTCGACATCTCCGGCGCGCGGGTGCTGGCCAAGCTGGGTGACTCGGTGACCACCGACCACATCTCGCCGGCCGGCTCGATCAAGGCCGACTCCCCCGCCGGCGCGTACCTCGCCGAGCACGGGGTGCCGCGTCACGAGTTCAACTCGTACGGCTCGCGCCGGGGCAACCACGAGGTGATGATCCGGGGCACCTTCGCCAACATCCGGCTGCGTAACCAGCTGGTGCCCGGGGTGGAGGGCGGCTTCACCGTCAACCACCTCACCGGCGAGCAGACCTCGATCTACGACGCGTCGACGGCCTACCAGGAGGCCGGCATCCCGCTGGTCATCCTGGCCGGCAAGGAGTACGGGTCGGGCTCGTCGCGGGACTGGGCGGCCAAGGGCACCATGCTGCTGGGCGTCCGGGCGGTCATCGCCGAGTCGTACGAGCGGATCCACCGCTCCAACCTCATCGGCATGGGCGTGCTGCCGCTGCAGTTCCCGGTCGACGTCACCGCCGAGTCGCTGGGCCTGACCGGCACCGAGATGTTCACCATCACCGGTGTGACCGCCCTGAACGACGGCGACACCCCGCGCACGGTGACGGTCACGACCGACACGGGCGTGGAGTTCGAGGCCGTCGTGCGGATCGACACCCCGGGTGAGGCCGACTACTACCGGCACGGCGGCATCCTGCAGTACGTGCTGCGCCGCATGATCGCCAACTGACGTCGTACTCCTCAGAAGGGCCGCTTCCCGCGCTGGCGGGGAGCGGCCCTTCCACGTCGCTGCCTTGCCGTGCCCCGGGTAGCTGTCGCGCGCCCTTTGCTCTGCTTCACACGGCGCAACACTGACCGTGCGGTGCCGTTGCGCCCGTTGAAGCAGAGCGAAGGGCAAGAACGGGGTACGGCCAGCGAAGGATCCGGACCAGGTCCCGCTCAGCGCAGCCGCAGCGCGACGGTACGGGGGTGCAGTGGCCCGATCGTGCGGGGAGGGCTCGGTCGAGGCGGCGTTCCGGACAGCCTTCCCGGAAAAATTTCGGTCAGTCTCCGCTGGCGCCGCGGCGACGAGCCTCGCGGGTCTTCATGGCGTGCTCCATCAGGGTCACGAGCACCTCCTTGCTGGACTCGCGCTGACGCGCGTCGCAGAGCAGCACCGGTACGCCCGGGTCGAGGTTCAGCGCGGTCTGCACCTCGTCGAGCCGGTACTGGCGGGAACCCTCGAAGCAGTTCACGGCCACGACGAACGGGGTGCCCCGGCCCTCGAAGTAGTCGATCGACGGGAAACAGTCGGCCAGGCGACGGGTGTCGGCCAGGACCACCGCGCCGATCGCGCCGAGCGCCAGCTCGTCCCAGACGAACCAGAACCGGTCCTGCCCGGGCGTGCCGAACAGGTAGAGCACCAGGTCGTCGCTGATGGTGATCCGACCGAAGTCCATCGCCACGGTGGTGGTGGTCTTACCCTCCACCCCGGACAGATCGTCGATGCCGACGCCGGTCTCGGTCAGCACCTCCTCGGTGCGCAACGGCCGGGTCTCGCTCACTGCTCCGACCATGGTGGTCTTACCCACGCCGAAGCCACCGGCGACCAGGATCTTGATCGCGGTGGGCAGTGGCGTCGCTCCCGCCGGCCGGTCAGAGTGCCCGTAGTCCATTGATTACCGCCTCGAAGATGCTGTTGTCGGGAAGACCGGCCGTGGTCTGGGGTTCGCGTACCTGCACGAGGTTGCGGGCCGCCAGGTCGCCGAGGAGCACCCGGATGGTCCCCACCGGCAGGTCGAGGTGGGCGGCGATCTCGGCGACGGACTGTATTCGCTGGCACAGACCGACGATCGCCAGGTGCTCGGGACCGAGACCGACCTCCGGCGTCACGTCGGCGCGGGTCGCGGTGACCAGGGAGATCAGGTCGAACGTGCCGGTGATCGGGCGGGCGCGCCCACGTGTCACCGCGTACGGGCGCACCACCGGGCCCGCATGGTCATCCACCCACTGATGCTCTGCGGACTCCCCCTGCACCGTCATGGCCGTTACCTCTCGCCAGCCGACTGTTCGGTGCCCCGCGATGGGGAGGCCACGTACTTGCCGACGCGGGTGACGAGCATCGCCATCTCGTACGCGATGAGACCGACGTCGGCGTCCTCGGTGGCGAGGACCGCCAGGCAGGCGTTGCGGCCGGCGGCGGTGACGAACAGAAACGACGACTGCATCTCGATGATGGTCTGCTGCACCTGCCCGCCGCCGAAGCGCTTGCCGGCGCCCCGGGCCAGGCTCTGGATGCCGGCAGCCATCGCCGCGAGGTGCTCGCCGTCGTCCCGGCTCAGCCCCTGCGAGGAAGCCATCAACAACCCGTCGGTGGAGAGCGCCACCGCATGCTCGGCCTGCTTCACCCGGCCCACCAGATCATCCAGCAACCACGTCAGGTCGGCACTCGAAGCCGTCTTCTGGGCCACTTCGTCGTCCTCTTCTCGCCCGGCAGTTGCGCCGTATTCGTCTTGGGCTTGACCGTCACACCGCGCGGAAACCCGCAGCGCCGGCGCTCGGTCAGGTGGCTTGTGGTTCCTCGTCGGTCGGCTCGGGCGTCGCGCCCGACGGGCCGCCGAGCAGCCGCGCCGCGTCGGTCCTACCGCGCCGGGTGCCGGTCTGATAGGAGCTCATCATCCGGCGTACCTGCTCGGGGGGCCGTACCACGTCCTCCTCGTCGGACTCGGTCGCCGCCGGGTCGTCGCGCAGCTCGGGCACGATGTTCGCCTGGCGGACCCGGACCGGCAGGCCGGAGCCGGTCTGGTCCGTCTCGGTCCGTGCCGGAACCGGCCCGCCGCCGGTGCCCGGCTCGCTGCCGCCGCCCGTTCCGGCCCGGTCCACCGCGGGCAGGCCGGTGGGCACCGTCGGCCCCTCCAGGGCCGGCTGGCCCAGGACACGACGCGCCCGGGTGGGCAGGTCCGCGGCTGCGGTGCCCGCCGCCGTCCGCTTGCGGGTGGGGAGTACGACCTCCTTGTCGCTCCCGTCCGTCTGCTCGGTGGTGGTGCTGTTCCCGGTCAGCGCCGAGGCGACCGGGGTCACCGGCTGCGGCGCGCCTGCGGCGCTGGTCTCCGTTGCCGTGGTGGCCACCGCGACCGTCGAGAGGCCGGCGGGACGACCGCCCTCGACGGGACCGACGGTCGTCGGACCGGCGGGCAGCGCGATGGCTGGCGGGCCGGCCGGGATCGCGCCGGAGTTCTCCGGGTCGGTGCCGTTGGCCGTGATCAGCTCCGTCGGGATGAGGACGACGGCGGTGGTGCCGCCGTACGCGGACTCCTTGAGCCGGACCCGGACGCCGTGCCGCTCGGTCAGCCGGCTCACCACGTAGAGGCCGAGCCGGGCGGCGTTGGCGAGGTTCAGCTCGGACCGGTCGACGATGCGGTGGTTCGCGGCGGCCAGGTCCTCCTCGCTCATGCCGAGGCCCCGGTCCTCGATCTCGATGGCGAACCCGTTCGCCACGAGCTGGCCGCGGACCTCGACAGTGGTGTGCGGCGGCGAGAACGACAGGCCGTTCTCGATCAGCTCGGCGAGCAGGTGGATGATGTCGCCGACCGCCCGGCCGGCGAGCGAGACGGCTCCCAGCGGCAGCACGTTCACGCGGGTGTAGTCCTCCACCTCGGCGACCGCGCCGCGCACCACGTCGACCATGGGGACGTTGCGCCGCCAGGCCCGACCCGGGGTGGAGCCGGAGAGCACGATCAGGTTCTCCGCGTTGCGCCGCATCCGGGTGGCCAGGTGGTCGACCCGGAACAGGTCCTCCAGCTCCTCCGCGTCGTGCTCCCGCCGCTCCATCGCGTCGAGCAGGGTGAGCTGGCGGTGTACCAGCGCCTGCGTACGCCGGGCCAGGCTGAGGAAGACCTCGCGGACGTTGCGACGCAGCTCGGCCTGCTCGACGGCGGTCCGCAGAGCGGTCTCCTGGACGGCGTTGAACGCCTTGCCGACCTGGCCGATCTCGTCGGTGCCGAACTCCAGCGGGGGCGCCTCGGTGGCGACGTCGACCTCCTCGCCGCGGCCGAGCCGGTCGACCACGCGGGGCAGCCGCTCGTCGGCGAGCTTCCAGGCGGCCAGTCGCAGCCGGTCCAGCTGGCGCAGGAGGGTACGGGCCGTGGTGATCGAGACGACGACCGAGGCGATGACGGCGAGCAGACCCAGACCGGTGGCCAGGACGAGCCGGACGACGACCATCACGGCCACACCGGTGGCCCGGCCGACGATGCCCTCGCCGCCGTCGACGACGGTGTCGTTCACCTCGGCCAGGGCCGGCTCGACGGTGCCGCGCCACTGTTCGGCGCTGACCGGGAGCTGGGTCGCCGGGCGGCCCTCGCGGATGATGCTGTCCTGTACGGTGCGCAGCCGGGTGAACGCCTCGCCCTCGACGAGCTGCCGGTAGCGGCGCTGGTCGGCGTCGGCGAGCCGGGCCTGGGTCTCCTCGCCGAGGAACCGCTCGGCGCCGACCAGGCTGACGTAGCGGGCGTACTCCGGACCGCTGATCCGGCCCGTGCCGAAGAGGCCGCTGAGCAGCGCGTCCTCCTGCGAGATCAGCTCCTTCATCCGGTTGAGCTGGATCAGGGCCGCCGCGTCGGCGGCGATCTCCTTGTCGTCCAGGCTGCCGGTGACGTCGTAGATCCGGAAGATCGATTCGATGGCGTTCGTGTAGGCGTCGGCGGCGGAGACCCGGTCGACCTTGCGACCGAGCACGTCCGCGCGGGTCTGCTGGAGCCCGTTGACCTGCGCGATCGTGGCGTCCAGCTGGGCGTCGAGGGCCGAGCTGCCGGCCATGTCGACCTGCCAGTTGCGGACCGAGCCGGCGAAGTCGTCCGCCAGCTGGGCTGCCTTGCGCTGCTCGATCTCCAGCGCCGCACGCTGAGCGGCGTCGGGGTCGCTCAGGTACGCCTGGGTCAACCGCCGCTCGAGCTGCAACTCCTGCAACAGCGGCTCGCTGGGCGCGTAGACCTTGCTGTTGAGCAGCTGGACACCGAGCAGGTTGAAGCCGTCCCGCAGGGTGACCCATGCCGCGAACATCCAGAGCGCGACCAGGGAGAGCAGCAGGGCGACAACCTTGGTGCGGATACTCGTACCGCGAGAACGCATTGAACCGTCCCAGGCCGGGCGTTGACTCAGCTCATCAACGGGTGATCATGGAAGACGACGTCCCGCCATGGCGGGGCATCGGGGCTGAGGCTCTGCGTACGCTAGCAGTGTCCACACAACCCCTCAAGTCGCTGTTTTTGTTGTCTGGTAACCACAATCCACCACCGAACGGTCGACCCCCGTCAGATGTACCGAGGCGAGACGACAGGCGGCCAGGACCGCCGCGCGAACGATCGCGGTAGGACAGTACAGCTCTTTGCCGTACCACAGTGGAGGGTCCGTTCGGCCGGACGGTTGGTGCAGGTAGGCGTGGCCGCGCGCCACCGCGTCGTCGACCTGCGGCGCTCCGGTCGGCGCGGCCAACAGCACCTGTAGGGCGTACGCGGTCTCCTCGACCGTGCCATCCCACCGCCCCCACGAACCGTCGGGGCGCTGGCTGTCCAGCACCCAGCGGGCCGCCCGGTCGATCGACTCGGCCGCCGTGCCGCCGCGACCGAACTCCGCCAGGGCCAGCACGCAGCAGGCCGTGGCGTAGTACGGCGAGGCGTGCCACCGGTCCTGCCAGAGGCCGTCGGCGTGCTGGTGTGCGGGCAGGACGGCGCTGAGCCGGTCGACCGTCCGGTGGTACCGCGCGTCCGCGTCGGGGTGCGCCGCCACGTGCTGGCCGAACGCGTCCAGCACGTGCGCGTTGGTGGTGACCGAGAAGCCGTCCTCGCTCCCCGGCCAGGTGCAGAAGCCCTCGGCCGTCTCGTACGCCCACAGGCTGGCCGGGTCGGCGGGGTGGCCGAGCCGGGCCAGCGCGTCCAGTGTGACCGAGGTGGTGTCGGCGTCGGTGGGCAGGCCCTCGCCGGTGGCGACGCCCTCGGCGGCGGTGGCGGTGGCCAGGGTGCGCAGCACGGTGGCCGGTGGGTCGACGGCGACACCGGCGCGGCACAGCCCGCCGAGCACCCACGCCCGCTCGAACACGGTGATCGGCGTCGGACAGGGCACCGGACCGTCACCGTCACGGATCAGGTGCCGTAGGAAGGCGTGGGCGGCGGGGCCGGCGTCCGGGCCGGCGGCGCTCAGCCAGGCGGCGGTCGCCGCAGGTGACGCGCCGACGGCGGTGAGGGTCGGTCCGGCGTCGGCCGGCGTCGCGTCCAGCACCTCGTAGAAGTGGGCCAGCTTCGGTGGCAGCGTCACCCCGGCGGCGACCGCGGCGCGTACCGCGCGCAGCCGGTCCGGGCGGAGCCCCGCGGGCAGCTCCAGCGGGAGGCGGGGCAGCCGGTCGCCGGTCGTCCGGTCCAGCCGGGACAGGCGATCGTTGATCGACTCGACCAACGCGGGGACGATGAGATCCAGCGCCGGGGTGTCCGGCAGGGCCCGCGCGTGCGTGGCGAGCAGCCGGCCGGCGAGCGCGTGCAGCCCACGCCCCGCCGGTGCGAGCAGGTCCGCATCGGCCGATCCAGCCGCGAGCAGTGCGTCGGTGGCACTCAGCGTGGGCACCAGCGCGTACCCCTCGGGTGGGCCCCACGCTCCGTCCGGGCGCTGCTCGCGCAGCAGAAACCCGATCCGCTGGTGGTGTCCCGGCAGCCAGGGCGCGTCGGCGACCAGCCGAGCGCTCTCGTACACCGAGGGGGCGACCTGCCCCCACGGTCGCAGCGCAAGGCCGGCGATCAGCTCGCGCGCGGCGTCGGTGGCCGGTTCGGCCAGTACGTGCCCCGGGGTCTCACTCATCGCGTGCTCCCCAGAAGTCCGACAGCTGGTAGAAGCCACCCGTGAAGGAGATCTGCCGGTGCAGGTAGTCCGCCTGGCGCGGACACCGCTCGGCGAGCGCGGCCAGGTCGCCACGGGCACGGTTGGTCAGCTCGGTGAGCCGGGCGTGCACCCGCGCCGGGTCGTCGACCAGCAGCAGGGCGTTGAGATCACCCCACTCGGCGTCCCGCTCGTGCGTGGCGAGGTCGTTGACCAGCCGCAGCACCCGCTGCACGCCACGTCCGGTATCGAGCAGGTCGGTCAACTGGGCGAGGGTCCTGTCGTCGCCGGTGGCGATCCAGTGCGTGACGTTGACGAAGGAGCAGGCCAGGTTGTCGGCGTTGTCCAGGTAGCGGTCGAGGTCTGGCAGACGCTTGCCGGTGGTCGGGTCGGTGGGCAGGTTCTTCCAGTCCCACTCGCGCGACACGGCGGCGAGCATCCGGGCCAGCTCGTCACGCCAGATCGGGCGCAGCCGGAGGAACGCCGGCACGGTCGTCAGTTCGTCGCGCAGGTCGGCCAGCAGCCGCGCGAGGTGCCGGCCGGGCGGAGGCGCGCCCCCGTCGGCGACCGCCAGGCAGTCGGTCACGATCGTCCGGACGTCGTCGGCGGACCGGGCGAGGTAGTCGACCTGCCAGTCGGCGGCGAAGACCCAGAGCAGGGTACGGGTGGTGATCCGCAGTTCGGCGGCGGTGTGCCACGGCGCGGTGAACGCGATGGCGGTGGCCACCGAGCTGAGCAGCGCGGCGTCGAACGGCGCGGCGTCGAAGAGTTCCGGGTGGGCGGCGGTGACGCCCTGCAGGTCGCGGACACCCCGTACGGCGAGCGCGCACACCCGGCCCTGCTCGGCGACGGCGTCGGGCCCGGCCTGCACCGGCCACGGAGCGCCGGTCACGAGGCGACCGGACGCTCGACCGGAGTGACGATCAGCTCGGCCCGCTGCTTGGGTTGCAGCGAGGCGCCGAGCCGGGGTGTCAGGCCGACGGGCTCCCGCAGCCGGAAGCGGTAGCGGCTCAGCACGGTGCTGACGATGAGCTGCGCCTCCAGCAGGAACAGGTACTGCCCGAGGCACTGGTGCGGGCCGCCGCCGAAGGGGAAGTACGAGTAGCGGTAGCGCCGGCGGGGCTTCTCCGGCGCGAAGCGCTCCGGGTCGAACAGCGTCGGGTCGTCCCAGAAGGTCGACATCCGCTGGGTGACGTACGGGCTGACCAGCACGGTGCCACCCGCCTTGATCCGCACACCGCCCAGCACGTCGTCGTCCACGGCGGTGCGGGGGATCATCCAGCCGGCCGGGTAGAGCCGCAGCATCTCGTCGAGCACCATGCGGCCGTAGCGCAGCTGCGGCAGATGCTCGCGGCCGACCCGCTCGGCACCGACCACCCGCTCGATCTCGTCGGTCATCAGCTCGGCCACGTCGGGCCGGGACGCCAGCACCGGCCACAGCCAGGAGAGCAGGGCGATCGTGGTCTCGGTGGCGGTGGAGAACATGGCCACCACGTCGCCGCGGATGGCGTACTCGTCGGGCTCACTGCCGTCGGCGCGCGGGCGGCAGAGAGTGGAGATGATGTCGTCGCCGTCGCCTGGCCGCGCGCGGGCCTCCCGGATGATCGGCAGCACCACCTCGTCGATGGTCCGCACCGCCTCGCGGAAGGGCCGGTCGCCGGGCATCGGCACCGCGTACGGCACGAAGGGCACCAGCAGGCGTGGAAGCATGGCGGTGGTGACGGTGTCCAGCGCGGCGCTGATCCGCAGCGCGTCCGGCACCGAGATGCGGTCGGCGAAGAGCACCCGCATGGTGGTCCGCAGCACGATGCGGGTCAGCTCGGCGCCGCCGTCGATCGGGCGGCCGTCGAGGGCCGGCTCCAGCCACTCGTCGACGGCCTCGTTGATCGCGTCGGCCATCCGGTCGACGAGCGTCTCGGCCCGCTTGGCGGTGAACAGCGGTTGCAGCGCGCCCCGGCTGGACTCCCAGATCTCGCCCTCGGCGACCAGGATGGCGTCGCCGACGATCCGGCGGACCGGCCGCCACAACAGACCCTCGCCGTCGCGCGTGTAGTTGGCAACGTTGTCCCTCAGCACTCGTTGCAGATGCTCGGGATGACTCACGAGGTACGGGCGGAACGAGCCGAGGTTCAGCCGGACCACCTCGCCTGCGGCGGCCTCCGCGAAGCCGACGAGCGCGCCGAGCGGGTCGCGGACCAGCGCGGGCAGGGCACGACGGAGTGGGATCATCCGGGGTTCGGTGCTGACGGGGGCGGGGCCGGCATCGGACACCTGGGACATGCAACGTCTCCTCGTCGTCCCACCGGCCATGTCGGTCCACTTCGGCCGGTCGAGACTGTGAAATCTTCACCTTCTGGGCGTCGGAAGCATCTCACCAATTGCAAGCCACCTCTAGACCTGTGACCGGTGAGATTCCACCCACGCCCCAGACGAACATCGATGCCCCTGGCAGGCTCAAGTCCTGAGTGCATAGTCAGGATGAGGCACCCGCGCAGGTCGCACCCGTACACGCGGGGGGCGCCGCCGCCGACCGGCCCGGACGGCGGCGGACCGTCGACCCGGTCGAGCGCCGGACCGCCCGCCGGCTCACGTCCGTGCGATCCCAGAAGCCGGGCAACGCAGTGAGCAAGGACGCACCGGTCCCTGCGAATCCGGGCGATGGCGGGCACCCTGTGCCAGGCTCTGTGGCATGGACGACAAGACCATCCTGAACCGGATCTCCGAACTGGTCGACGAGGAGCACCGGCTGCGCGCGGACGCCCAGGCCCACGAGTCCGGCACCGAGGGCGAGGCCAGCGAGCGGCTACGCGCCCTGGAGGAATCCCTCGACCAGTGCTGGGACCTGCTACGCCGCCGCCGGGCCGCCCGTGCCACCCACGGCGACCCCGACTCGCAGGGCGAACGCCCCAAGCCGGAGGTGGAACGCTACCTCCAGTGACAGGCACGGGCGGGTCGGGCAGCGCTCAGGCCACCCGACCCGCTCCGCTCCGCTCCGGTCAGCGGATGCCCGCCTCGCGCAGCAGCTCCCCGGTCAGGGCACCGGGGTCGGCCTGTTCGGCGCTCAGTCCCCGGGCCACGAACCAGGCGCCGACCACCCGCACGTCGCGGGCCAGGAACTCGGGCCCCTGCGGGTTCGCCACCACGTCGACCACCTGCGGCAGGTCGATCACAACCAGCCGCCCGGAGTGCACGAGCAGGTTGTACGGCGACAGGTCACCGTGGGCGTAGCCGGCCCGGGCCAGGACGCGCAGCGCCTCGACCAGTTGGTCCCACAGGTCGCGCAGCTCGACCGGGCCGGGCCGTAGCTGGGCCAGCCGGGACGCCGCCAGGCCCGACTCGGCGTCGCCGACGAACTCCAGCATCAGCTCGGTGCCCCGCAACTGCACGGGGTACGGCACGGCGATCCGGTCGTTGCCAGCGCCGATCTCCCAGAGTCGCGCCAGCGCGGCGAACTCGGCCGCCGCCCACTGCCCGGCGATCATCTGGCGGCCGAAGGCCGTCCGGCCGGCCATCGCCCTCATCTCCCGGGAGCGCCGCACCCGGCGACCCTCCAGGTAGCCGGCGTCGCGGTGGAACAACCGGTGCTCCGGGTCCCGGTATCGCTTGACCGCCAACAGGCAGGACCGGTCCGTGTCCGGTACCGCGCGGCGGACCAGGTGGACGTCCGCCTCCTTGCCGGTCTTCAGCACACCCAGCTCGGTGTCCTTGGCGGCCAGCTCGGTGACCAGCCAGCCCGGGTGCGGGTGTGGCCCGTGCACCGCGTCGTCCCACGACGACCAGCGTTCGCCGGTGTCGGGGTCGGGTTGGGTGTCGGGGTCGGCGGGCGGCTCGGTGGGCCGGGCCCGCCTCAGGAACTGCGGTTCGTCGTCGTCGAAGCGGCGCTTGCCGCGGGTCCGGCGCTCCAGCGCCGGAAGGTCATGATCGCGCACTGTGGTGAGATTCCCTTGATCGAGGCTGAGATAGGCAGCTGGTAGCGACCTGCGAAGACGGCCACGGCCGACCTCCTCTCCTCGATCGGGCGGTACGCCCGGTGCACGATGCGCCGCCCATCCTCGCGGCAGCCCTGAGCACGGGTCAACCGAATTACGGCAGGGACGCGACGGGCGCGCACGCCTCAGCTCGCGAGCACCGTGGCGACAGCGGCGATCAGCCCGTCCACGGTGCGGCTGGGCGCGAAACGGACGTCCGACCAGGTCCGGCCCCGGTGCAGCCAGACGCTGGGCAGCCCGACCGCGGCGGCGCCGCCGATGTCCGCCTCCGGGCTGTCGCCGACCACCCAGGCACCCCGCAGCGGCATCCGCACCCGCTGCGCGGCGAGCGCGAAGATCCGCGGGTTGGGTTTGCTGACCCCGGCCTCCTCGGAGATCACCCAGTCGGCGACGTAGCGGTCCAGGCCGGTACGACGGATCTTGGCGTCCTCCAGGCGTACCGTGCCGTTGCACACCACCACGGGCACCCAGCCCGCGTCGTCGGCGATGCGCAGCGCGCAGGCGGTCAGCGGATCGAGCCGGGTCTGCGCCACCACCCCGTCGTGCAGCTCCTCCACCAGGTCGATCGAGGGGATACGCAGCTCGTAGCGGTCCCGGATCGCGTCGGCCAGGTCCCAGCGGTCGGTCAACCCGTCCGCGTCGATCGAGATCAGCCAGTCGATGTCGGTGGGGGGCGCGCCGATGCCGTCCAGGAAGCGCTCACCCCAGCGTCGGAACGGCCCGGCCCGATCCAGCAGGGTGTTGTCCAGGTCCAGCAGGAGCAGTGGCACTCGGGCACCCTACGGGACCGACGTGTCCGCCAACAGACCACGCGTGCTTCGACCTGGCGGTGGGCTCAACCGGTCAGCGACGTCCGCGGGCCGCCCTGGCTCGGCAGCAGATCGGCGAGCATCGAATGGGCCGACCGGGTAGCCGTGAGCGCGGCCGGATCGAGCGTCGCCACCAGCACGTCCGTGCCCTCGTCGACGCCCCGGACGAGCGGCCGTCCCTCCGGGTCGTAGATCGCCGCGCCGCCGTTGAACCGCCACGGGTCGCTGCCGCCGACGGCGTTGGCGAAGACCACGAACATGGTGTTGTCCAGGGCTCGCGCCGCGTAGTACAGGTCCCGGCGGTGCTCCGAGCCGGCCAGGTAGCCACTGGGGCACAGGTAGGCGTGCGCACCGTCGAGGGCGGCGGCGCGGCCGTGCTCGGGGAAGCAGCCGTCGTAGCAGATGCCCAGCCCGAGCCGCCAGTCGTCGACGAGCAGCGTGGCACCCCGGCCGCCGGGGCTGAACAGCTCGCGTTCGTCGCCCCACAACTGCTGCTTGTCGTACCCGACCCGGACGGCACCGGTGCGGTCCACGACCAGCGCGGCGATGGTCCGCCGCTCGTCCGGGTGCCGGACCGCCGCGCCGACCACGACGGTGACCCCGGCGGTCCGCGCCGCGGCGCGCAGCGGGTCGAGCCGACCGTCGGCGACCATCCCGGCCGGGTCGGCCTCCACGTGGGTGCCGACCGGATCGGCGGCGAGGGTCGGCGGGTGGTAGGCGCACAGGTACAGCTCGGGGAGGACGATCACCCGGGCGCCCTGGCCGGCGGCAAGCCGGACCAGCTCGGCGGCTGCCGCCGCGTTGCCGGCGACGTCACCCGGCGTGGGGGTGGCCTGGACGGTGGCGACGGTCAGCGGGCCGGACGGCGCGGGGTGGGGGCGGATCACCGGGGGATCGTAAACGGTACGTTACCAAGCCGTACGTACGGTTTGCACGGCTCGGGGTGACCTGCGACGATCCAGGTGTGCCCAGAGTAAGTCAGGACCAGCTCGACGCGCGCCGGCAGGAGATCCTTGCCGCGGCTCGGGCGTGTTTCGCCCGGCTCGGCTACGAGGGGGCGACGGTACGCCGCCTCGAGGAGGCCACCGGGCTCTCCCGGGGCGCCATCTTCCACCACTTCCGCGACAAGGACTCGCTGTTCCTCGCCGTCGCGGAGGACGACGCCGCCGCCATGGTCGAGACGGTCGCCCGCAACGGTCTGGTGCAGGTGATGCGCGATCTGCTGGCCCGCGCCGTCTCGCCGGACACCACCGGCTGGCTGGGCAGCCAACTGGAGGTCTCCCGCCGGCTGCGCACCGATCCGGCGTTCGCCAAGCGCTGGGCCGAGCGGTCGGCCGCGATCGCCGAGGCGACCCGGGACCGGCTGGCCCGCCAGCGTGACGCCGGGGTGCTGCGCGAGGACGTACCGATCGACGTGCTGGCCCAGTTCCTGGAGCTGGCCTACGACGGCCTCGTGCTGCACCTGGCGATGGGCCGACCGGCCGGTGACCTGGGCCCGGTCCTCGACCTGGTCGAAGAGGCGGTCCGCCGCCGCTGAGGTGCTTTCGCCGCCGCCGACAGCGCGGGTCCCCCGGCCCGGCCGCGTGGCGACGGTGCTCCACACTGGGGCCGCCGACCCCTCCGGCGACAGGAGCAGCCGATGATCGTCCACGCCGCCTCGGGCGACACCTGGGGTGTCCCCGGTACGACCTTCCTCCGGCTCTACCTCGTGGCGGCCGTCGTGGTGGCCGCCCTCGCGGTCCTGCACCGGGTACGCCTCGCCACCGGCGCGGAACCCCTCGTCACCGCGCCGCTCGGTCCGCAGGAGGTCGCCTACCTCAACGGGGGACCGGCCCTCGCGGTACACGCCGCCCTCGGCGGTCTGCGGGGCAGCGGCGCGATCGACGTCGGTCCGGATCGCCGGCTGCTGACCACCGGTCCGACCCCGACCGGACTCACCCCGCTGGAGCAGGCGATCCACGGGGCCGCCCACCAGGGCGTCCGGGCCCGGGACCTCGGCCAGGACCAGCGGGTGGCCGCCGCGCTCGACCAGCTCCGCACCAGCCTCGAAGGGCGTGGACTACTCGTGAGCCAGGCGCGCCTGGCCACCGCACGACAGTGGCGGCTGTTCCTCGCCGCCGTCGGGGTGTTCGGCGTCGTACGGCTGTTCGCCGGCCTGGCCAACGGGCGACCGGTGGGCTTCCTGCTGCTCACCCTCGTCGGTGTGTCGGTGGCGGTGCTGCTGCTCTGGCGGGTACCGGAGACCACGCGGGCCGGTCGCCACGCCCTGCGCGACCTGCGGACCCGACACCACCATCTCGCCCCCGACTCGTCCCCCGCGTACGCCACCTACGGCGCGGCCGGCGCGGCGATGGGCGTGGCGCTGTACGGCACGGCGTCGCTGTGGGCGATCGACCCGGGCTTCGCCGAGCAGGCCGAGATCCAGCGCCAGGCGATCGCCAGCAGCGGCTGGTCGGGTGCCAGCGGTGGATCGTCGGGTACAACCGGCAGCTCCTGCGGCGGTGGCAGCTCCTGCGGTGGCGGTGGCGGTGGCGGGTGCGGCGGCGGTGGGTGCGGCGGATGACCGGCCCGTACGGCGTCGGCATCGGCTGGCGTCCCGAGATCGCCGGTTTCGTGGCCGAGCTGCCCGGCCTGCGTTTCGTCGAGGTGGTGGCCGAGTCGGTGGCGTCGACCGGACCACTCCCGGTCGGGCTGACGCAGTTGCGGGAGCGCGGCGTGACGGTCGTACCCCACGGGGTGCGGCTCTCCCTCGGTGGCGCCGAGCCGGTCGACCCGGCCCGCGTCGCCCACCTGGCCGCGGTCGCGCAGCGGGTGGACGCGCCGCTGGTCAGCGAGCACATCGCGTTCGTGCGGGCCGGCGGGCTGGAGGCCGGGCACCTGCTGCCGCTGCCGCGCAGCCGGGAGGCCGTCGACGCGATCTGCGCCAACGTGACCCGCGCGCAGGCCGAGCTGCCGGTGCCGATCGCGCTGGAGCCGATCGCCGCCCTCTTCGACTGGCCCGACGACGAGCTGGACGAGGCGGACTTCCTCACCGAGATCCTGGACCGGACCGGCGCTCTGCTGCTGTTGGACGTCGCCAACGTGCACGCCAACGCGCGCAACCGGGGCACCGATCCACTCGCGCTGCTCGACCGGCTGCCCCTGGACCGGATCGCCTACGTGCACGTGGCCGGTGGGGCCGAGCACGGCGGCTTCTACCACGACACGCACACCCATCCCGTACCCCCGGAGGTGCTGGAACTGGTCGGCGCGCTCTGCGCCCGACAGCGGCCACCGGCGCTGCTGCTGGAACGCGACGGCGGCTACCCACCGGCCGCCGAGCTGCGCGCCGAACTCGACGCCCTGGCCACCGCATCCGGCTTCCCGGCCGTGACATGACCGGCGCTGCGCCCCGCGACGACCTCGCCGCGCGGCAGGCGGAGCTGGTCGCGGCGCTGGTCGCCGGAGGGCCGGCACCGGCGGGCTTCGCGGCCGGACCGCTGGCCGCCGCCCGGGCTGCACTGTTGGGCAAACGCGCCGGCGAGGTGGCCCGGCACTGGCCGCTGCTCGCCGCCGGCCTCGGCGCGGCGTGGCTGTCGACCTTCGCCGCCTGGGCCGCCGGCCGCCCCACCGCCGGGTCGCTGCGCGACGGCTGGGACCTGGCCCGCGACCTCCGGTACCGCGGGACGCTGCCTCCGTCGGGCGCCGACGAGCTGGCCGTCCGCGAGGCGGGACTGCGCTACGACGGGCACACCGCGCCACGTCCGCGCCGGCTGCCGGCCGTGGCCCGCGCCGACGGCGCCGTCGCGGTGCAGGTAGCCGGTCGGGTACGTCTGCTACGGCCCGCCCGCCGCTGACCCGCCGCTGACCCGCCACCTTGGCGGTGGCGCACCGGATGCGGCAGGATCGGCGGTATGGATCTCGGACTGACCGACCGCGTGTACGTCCTCACCGGCGCCTCTCGTGGCCTGGGCTACGCGACGGCGCAGTGCCTGGTCGCCGACGGCGCACGGGTGGTGCTCTCCGCGCGGGACCCGGAGGCGGTGGCGGCCGCCGCGCAGGCACTGGGCGGCCCGGACAAGGCGGTCGGCGTCGCCGCGGACCTGTCCGACCCGCAGACGCCGGAGCAACTCGTCGCGACGGCCCGCACGCACTTCGGCCGGGTCGACGGCGCGCTGATCTCGGTCGGCGGCCCGCCCGCCGGCAACGCGGCGACGATCAGCGACGAGCAGTGGCGCATCTCGTTCGAGACGATCTTCCTGGGCACCGTCCGCGCGGTGCGGACGATCGCCGGGGCGCTCGGCGAGGGCGGCGCGATCGGGCTGGTGCTCTCCACCTCGGCCCGTGGCCCGGTGCCCGGTCTCGGCATCTCCAACGGCCTGCGGCCCGGCCTGGTCGGCGTCGCCAAGGACGTCGCCGACGACTACGGCCCCCGCGGCGTACGCGTCGTCGGCCTCCTGCCCGGCCGGATCCTCACCGACCGCAACCGGGAGCTGTTCGCCGCGACCGGCGACCCGGAGCGCGCCCGCGCCGAGGCGGAGGCGACCATTCCGTTGCGCCGCCTCGGTGACCCGACCGAGTTCGGCCGGGTGGCCGCGTTCGTGCTCTCCCCCGCCGCGAGCTACCTGACCGGCCTCACCGTACCTGTCGACGGCGGCGCGCTACGCGGCCTGTGACAGCCGCTCCGATTCCAGGCACCGGCGGCCGAGCCGGCGCTGCGCCACCGGCGCTGGGCAGTCGTGGCGGCGCGGGCGATGCGCCACCAGCGCTGGGCAGTCGTGGCGGCGCGGGCGCTGCGCCACCAGCGCTGGGCAGTCGTGGCGGCGCGGGCGCTGCGCCACCGGCGCTGGGCAATCGTGGCGGCGCGGGCGCTGCGCACCCCCGGCCTACCCGGGCGGACCTGGCGGCGGCCGCCGACCGGACCATTCCCGATGTGCTCGCCCCAGGCTTGGCGGTGCTGTTCGTCGGCATCAATCCCGGCCTCTGGTCGGCGGCCACCGGCTGGCACTTCGCTCGACCCGGCAACCGGTTCTGGCCGGCGCTGCACCTGGGCGGGTTCACCCCCCGGCTGCTGCACCCGAGCGAGCAGACCGAGTTGCCGGCCCTCGGGCTCGGCATCACGAACATGGCCGCCCGGGCCAGCGCCCGTGCCGACGAGCTGAGCGCCGAGGAACTGCTCGACGGCGCGGCGATCCTGACCGACAAGGTGGCCCGACATCGGCCGCAGTGGGTGGCCGTGGTGGGGGTGACCGCGTACCGGATCGGTTTCCGACGACCGAAGGCCACGTTCGGGCCGCAGCCGGAGTCGCTGGCCGGAGCACGCCTGTGGGTGCTGCCGAACCCGAGCGGCCTGAACGCGCACTTCACGCCGGTGACGCTGGGCGCAGCATTCGCCGACCTACAAACAGCCACCCGACCACCCAAACTAACCCTGCCCCCCCCAGTGCGTCGATCATGAAGTTGTTGCCACGAAACGCCGATGCAGATGGCAATAACTTCATGATCAACCAGGGTGGGGTGGGGGTGGGATGGGGTGGGTGGAATGGGGGGCGACCGGTACTTTGCGCGCGTGGACGGGAATCGCCTTGCGTTGCTCGCTCTGCTCCTGCTGGTCGTGTGCGCGTCGGTCGTCGTCGTGGCAGTGCGCCGTCGGCGCCGGGACGCCCGGTCGGACGACCGGCAGGCGGGGCTGGATTCCGCGCGCAAGGCGATCCGCCAGAGCGCGCGCGAAACCCGCAAACGTCGCCGGGGCAGTCTTCGCGGCAAGGGCGGCGGCGGTGACCAGAACCTGGCCTCCGACGCGGGCTCGACGAGCGACTCCGGCGGCACTCCGTAGTCGACCAGCCCGCCTGTCGATCGACTCGACGTCGGGGAAGTCGGGCTTTCGAAGCGACCGGGAGACCGCGACTTCCAGCAACCCGGGTCGATCAACCAACTGACGGGTCAGTTGGCGGCGGCGGGAGGCATCGCCTCGTCGGCGACGTACGTGCCCAGGGGCATGACCACCGGCTCGGGGCCGGTCGCGTCCACGAAGGGACGGGGCGAGTCGGCGACCGCGAACTGGGTCCGGTACAGCTCGGCGTAGAGGCCACCGACCGCGACCAGCTCGTCGTGCCGGCCACGCTCGACGATCCGACCGCCGTCGAGCACGAGGATCTGGTCGGCGTCGCGGACGGTGGAGAGCCGGTGCGCGATCACCAGGGCGGTACGTCCGGCGAGCGCCACCGACAGCGCGCGCTGCACCGCGGCCTCGCTCTCCGAATCCAGGTGTGCGGTCGCCTCGTCGAGGATGACGATCGACGGTGCCTTGAGCAGCAGCCGGGCGATGGCGATGCGTTGCTTCTCACCGCCGGAGAAGCGGTAGCCGCGCTCCCCCACCGTCGTGTCCAGCCCGTCGGGCAGCGACCGGACCAGGTCGGCGACCTGGGCGCCGGCGAGCGCGGCCCAGATCTCGTCGTCGGTGGCGTCCGGCTTGGCGTACCGCAGGTTCTCGGCGATCGTCTCGTGGAACAGGTGCGAATCCTGCGTGACCACGCCGATCTCGTCGCGCAGAGAGGCGAGCGTGGCGTCGCGGACGTCCACCCCGCCGACCAGCACCTGCCCGTCGGTGACGTCGTAGATCCGGGAGATGAGCATCGACAGCGTCGACTTGCCGGCTCCGGACGGGCCGACCAGGGCGACCATCTGGCCCGGCTCGACGCTGAACGAGACGCCCTTGAGCACCGGCTCGTTGACCGTGCGGTCGAGGGTGGCGACCTCCTCCAGCGAGGCGAGGGAGATCTCGGCGGCGCTCGGGTAGCGGAAGCGCACGTCGCGGAAGTCGACCCGGCCGGCGCTGCGGGGCACCGGCACCGCGTCGGGCTTCTCCACGATGCCGGGCTTGAGGTCGAGCACCTCGAAGACGCGGTCGAAGGAGACCAGCGCGCTCATCACGTCCACGCGGACGTTGGAGAGCGCGGTGAGCGGCCCGTACAGGCGGGTGAGCAGCAGCGCGAGGGTCACGACGGTGCCCGCGCTGACGCCGCCGGTGACGGCCAGCCAGCCGCCGAGACCGTAGGTGAGCGCCTGCGCCAGCGAGGCGACCAGCAGCATCGCGACGAAGAACGTCCGCGAGTACATGGCGGACTGGATGCCGATGTCGCGGACCCGCTCGGCCCGGCCGGCGAACCGACGGGCCTCGATCTCGGGCTGGCCGAAGAGCTTCACGAGCAGTGCGCCGGCCACCCCGAACCGCTCGGTCATCGTCGCGTTCATCTTGGCGTCGAGGTTGTACGCCTCGCGCGTGATGTCGGCCAGCCGCCGGCCCACCCGACGGGCCGGGATGATGAAGATCGGCAGCAGCACCAGCGAGAGCGCGGTGATCTGCCAGGACAGGGTGAACATCACGGCGGCGGTGAGCACCAGTTGGATGACGTTGCTGACCACACCGGACAGGGTGGAGGTGAACGCCCGCTGCGCGCCGAGCACGTCGTTGTTGAGCCGGCTGACCAGGGCACCGGTCTGGGTGCGGGTGAAGAACTGCAACGGCATCCGTTGCACGTGGTCGTAGACCCGGGTGCGCAGGTTGAGGATGATGCCCTCGCCGATGCGGGCGGAATACCACCGCTGGGCCAGGGACAACAGGGCGTCGGCGACCGCCAGGGCCGCGATGAACAGGGCCAGTCGGATGACGAGCTGACCGGCCTCGGTGCCGCCCCGGTTGATCGCGTTGATCACGTCACCGGCGAGCACCGGGGTGGCGACGCCGATGATGGCGGCGAGCACGACGGTGGCCAGGAACACGACGATGTCGCGCCGGTAGGGCTGGGCGAAGGCCACGATGCGGCGGGCCACCCCGCGCTTGAGCCGGTGGGCGGAGACCTCGTCGCGGTTGCGCATCGACCGGAGCATGCTCCACCCGGCCATGCCACCGCCGGACATCGGGTTGGACACCAGTCACCTCCGGGTCGTCGGGTAGACCACGCTGTCAGGTCAATTCTCCCGACAGCTGTGACAACCTCGGTCGTAACCCGGATCTTCCCGTGCGGTCCTTACTATTCGCCCCGATTGGCGAGATCGCGCAGGCGACGGGTCTGCGCCTCCCGCTCGGCCCGCTGCTGGTCGGCGTGCGACCGCCCGCCCGCGCCGGCGAGCAGGGCCTTGATCTCCACCACCGCGTCGCGCGCGCCGGCCAGCAGGCCCGCCGTGAGGTCACGGACCGCGTCGTCCAGCTCCCCCGGGGGTACGACGAGAGTGGCCAGACCGATCCGGTCCGCCTCGGCGGCGTCCAGCCGGCGGCCCGTCGCGCAGATCTCGAGCGCCCGGGAATAGCCGACGAGTTCGACGAGGCGCTTCGTGCCGGCCAGGTCAGGCACCAGCCCGAGCCCGACCTCGGCCATCGAGAACTTCGCGTCGGTGGCGACGACCCGCAGGTCACAGGCGAGGGCGAGCTGGAAGCCGGCGCCGATCGCGTGCCCCTGCACCGCAGCCACGGAGATGACGTCCGGGCGGTGCAGCCAGGTGAAACCGGCCTGGAACTCGGCGATCCGGTCCGCGCACTCCTGCTCGGGCAGCGTGGCCAGCTCGGCGAACGACCCCGGGCCGGACGCGCCGGCCACCGCGAGGTCGAGGCCGGCGGAGAACGCACGCCCCTCGCCCCGCACCACCACCACCCGTACGTCGCCGGGCAGGTCGCGGGAGAAGTCGCTCATGGCGCGCCACATCGCGGGCGTCTGGGCATTGAGCACGTCGGGCCGGCACAACGTCACCGTGGCAACCGGCCCGTCGCAGGTCAGCCGAACCCCGGTCGCCTCGGCGGTCACCGGGCTGCCCGGGGCGCGGCGCTGATGAACGACGCGGAGGGGCGGGTCACGCCTTCTTGCGGCGCCGGGCACCGCCGCGTTGACGCAGCTGAACCCCGGACTCGGTGAGCACTCGGTGGATGAACCCGTAGGAACGGCCGGTCGAGGCCGCCAGCGCGCGGATGCTCTCCCCCGAGGTGTACCGCTTTACCAGGTCCTTGGCGAGCGTCTGACGCTCGGCTCCGACGATCCGGCGACCCTTCTCAGTGCTGGTGGCTGTGCCAGTGGCTGCCATGCTGTGTCCTCACGTCCCAGACTGTGCGGTTCGGATACGGTCCCACCTATTAGACCGCCTCGAACGATCATGCGCCAGATATCAACTCTTCGCCAACCGACACGCTATGCAATGTCAGGTTCCCGATAGAGTGATCCTCGCGATGGGCCCCGAGTCGGCCCCTCCGGCGTGGTGACGCCCCCGCCCGTACGCTCCCGGGGTGATCGACCTGTTCGGCACCGCGGCCGGCGCGGCCGTGGTCTTCGCCGCCACCGACATCGACGACATCGTCATCCTCACGCTGTTCTTCGTCGCGGCCCGCACCACCGGCCGTCCCCGCACCTGGCAGATCGTCACCGGCCAGTACCTCGGCATCGGCGCGCTCGCGCTGGCCAGCGCGGTGGTCGCCGCCGGGCTGCTGGTGGTGCCGGACCCGTGGACCGGCCTGCTGGGCCTGCTGCCGATCGCGCTGGGCGTCCGCGCGCTGTGGCACGGTGACGACGACGAGCCCGCCACCGTGGTCACCGGCACCCTCGGCGTCGCCGGCGTGACCATCGCCAACGGCGCCGACAACGTGGCCGTCTACGTACCCGTGTTCCGGGCCCTCGGCCCCGGCGACAGCGCGGTCTTCCTGCTGATCTTCGTCGTGCTCATCGGCCTGTGGTGCGCCGTCGCCGCCTGGCTCGGCGGTCACCGGCGGGTGGTAGCTCTGGTGGAACGTGCGGGGCACTGGCTGGTACCGGCGATCTTCGTCGGCATCGGCGTGGTGATCCTGGTCAGCTCAGGTGTGCTCGCCCGGCTGGTCGACCTGCTGGGCTGAGACCGGCCCGCCCCGACCGCCGCGCGGTCAGGCCAGCTCGACCAGTTCGAGGAGGTCGTCGCTCCAGGCGTCCTCGTCGCCGTCGGGCAGCAGGATCGCGCGGTCCGGCTTGAGCGCGAGCACCGCCCCCGGGTCGTGCGTGACCAGCACGATCGCGCCCGGATAATTGGCGATCGCGTCGAGCACCTGCTCGCGGCTGACCGGGTCGAGGTTGTTGGTCGGCTCGTCGAGCAGCAGCACGTTGGCGCCCGAGCAGACCAGCGTGGACAGGGCCAGCCGGGTCTTCTCGCCGCCGGAGAGCACACCGGCCGGCTTGTTCACGTCGTCGCCGGAGAACAGGAACGCGCCGAGGATCTTGCGCAGGTCGGTGTCGGACTGCTCGATCGCGGCGGCGCGCATGTTCTCCAGCACCGTCCGCTCCACGTCCAGTGTCTCGTGCTCCTGCGCGTAGTAGCCCAACCGCAGCCCGTGCCCGGCGTGCACCTCGCCGGTGTCGGGGTTGAGCAGGCCACCGAGCATCCGCAGCAGCGTCGTCTTGCCGGCGCCGTTGAGCCCGAGGATGGCCACCCGGGAACCCCGGTCCACGGCGACGTTGACGTCGGTGAAGATCTCCAACGAGCCGTACGACTTGGACAGGCCGGTCGCGGTCAGCGGCGTCTTGCCGCACGGTGCCGGGCTGGGGAAACGCACCTTCGCCACCCGGTCGGCGACGCGTACGTCCTCCAGGCCCGAGATCAGCTTCTCGGCGCGGCGGGCCATGTTCTGCGCGGCGACGGTCTTGGTGGCCTTGGCCCGCATCTTGTCGGCCTGCGCCATCAGCGCGCCGGCCTTCTTCTCCGCGTTGGCCCGCTCGCGGCGGCGGCGTCGTTCGTCGGTCTCGCGGGCCTCCAGGTACGCCTTCCAGCCCAGGTTGTAGACGTCGATCACGGAACGGGTGGCGTCGAGGAACCAGACCTTGTTGACCACCGACTCCAGCAGTGCCCCGTCGTGGGAGATCACGATGAGCCCGCCCTTGTGGTTGGCGAGGAAGCCACGCAGCCAGGTGATCGAGTCGGCGTCGAGGTGGTTCGTCGGTTCGTCGAGCAGCAGGATGCCGCCGCCGTTCTCACCGGCGTCGCGGAACAGGATGCGGGCCAGCTCGATGCGGCGGCGCTGACCGCCGGAGAGGGTGCCGATGGTCTGGGCGAGCGCGCGGTCCGGCAGACCGAGGTTGGCGCAGATCCGGGCGGCCTCGGCCTCGGCAGCGTACCCACCCAGGGCGGCGAACTGGTCCTCCAGCGCGCCGTAGCGGCGGACCAACTTGTCGGTGGCGTCCTCGGCGAGGCGCTCCTCGACGTCCTTCATCTGGGCCATCAGCACATCGAGACCGCGGGCGGAGAGCACCCGGTCGCGGCCGGTGACCTCCAGGTCACCGGTGCGCGGGTCCTGTGGGAGGTAACCGATGGCGCTGCGCTGGTCGATCTGGCCGCCGTACGGCTGGCCCTCACCGGCGAGCACCTTGAGCGTGGTGGTCTTGCCGGCGCCGTTGCGGCCGACGAGGCCGATCCGATCACCGGGCTGCACGCGCAGGGTGGTGTCGGACAGCAGGATCCGGGAGCCGGCACGCAGCTCCAGGCCGGTGGCAGTGATCATCTCGTGGGACTCGCTCTCGGGGTCTGGAAGGCTGACTCAGGGCACGCGAAAGCGCCGGCGGGCGTTGGGCCCGTCGGCGCGGGGCGGTTCAGCCTTCGCAGCGCGGCACGGCGACAAGTGTACCGGGCACTCACGTACGACCCGCTCGGATTACCAATCAAGATCATCGGGTACCGGAACGCCTGTCCGGACCCCGTCCGGCACTCAGGCGACGAAACGACATACAGACGACATTCACCGGCACCAGGCGATCGGGGTCACCATGGAACTCAACGAGCAGGCCGAGCTCGACACCTCCCAGGCCAAAGACCTGGGTCGCGGCAGCGGCGGCGGGTCGGGCGGCGGCATCGGCATCCCCATCCCGGGAGGCGGCGGCCGGGGCGGCATCATCGGCATCGTGGTAGCCGTGCTCATCGCCCTGCTCGGCGGAGGCTTCGGCCTCAACGCCATGACCAACGGGGACGACGGTGGACAGGCCGGAGGCGAGGACCTGGACCAGGTGTGCTCCACCGCGAACCCGGACCGTCTCCAGGACGCGCGCTGCCGCAACCTGCTCTACGTCAACAGCATCCAGGGGTACTGGCAGAAGGCGTACCCGGAGCTGGGCAAGGGTGAGTACGAGCCCACCATCACCAACTTCTTCCAGCAGGCCGTGAACACCGGCTGCGGGCAGGCCGACTCGGGTGTCGGCCCGTTCTACTGCCCCGCCGACCAGAAGGTGTACATCGACCTGAGCTTCTACGACGAGCTGGCCAACCGGTTCGGGGCCAAGGGCGAGTTCGCCCAGCCGTACGTGCTCGCCCACGAGTACGGCCACCACGTCCAGGACCTGCTCGGCACCAACGCCAAGGCCGGTCAGGGCGACCAGAGCGGGCCCAGGTCCGCCTCCGTGCGGCTGGAGTTGCAGGCCGACTGCTACGCGGGCGCCTGGGCCAAGCACGCCAGCGAGAGCAAGGACAAGAGCGGCGAGAAGCCACTGTTCAAGTCGATCACCCAGGCCGACGTCAGTCAGGCCATCGACGCCGCCGAGGCGATCGGTGACGACAGCATCCAGGAGCGCTCCGGCGGTCAGGTCAACCCCGACCAGTTCACCCACGGCACGTCGGAGCAGCGCAAGCGCTGGTTCAGCCGGGGTTACGAGGGCGGCGACCCGAAGACCTGCGACACCTTCGGCACCGACCAGCTCTGACATTCGACAAGAAGCGACGTGGCAGGCCCCGCGGGGCCTGCCACGTCCATGTTCGGTGTCGGTCGGGCCGAGGCCCGGCAGCGCTTCGGGTGCAGACGTCGGGACGGGGAGGCTTCGTCGACGGCACCGCACCTGACGACAGACACGCTGATCGAGAGCAATGCGCCTTACGACTGTCAATTACTCTCGACCATCAATTGCTGTGTCAGTTCTACCGCCGACCTCCACCGGTCCAGGACGGTCCGCAGGATCTCCATCTCGCTGCCGGCCATGGTCACCTCCCTGCCTGCCGGGGCGGCTGACCCGGGTCGTTCGGGTGCGGCGTCAACGGGGTGACCGTCTCACGCCGCCAGGCGCGCAGCGGCATCGAGGCGAGCGCCGCCTCCAGCTCGTCCGCGTCGGCGGCCTCGAACAGCCCCCACGTACGCCACTCCCCCGGCGCCAGCGGTGGCCGCCACAGGCGCAGCAGACTGCCCTGCGCCGTCAGCTCGGCCGAACGCGCCGCCTCGCGCGCCCGCAGCTCGGCAACCCCGTCCTCCGACGTGCCCCTCGGGCACCGTCGTCCTCATGTCCACCAGGAACTCCACGCGCCCATCCTCGGACCGGCGACGCCACGCCACGCCGGGAACCCCGATCGGGGTGGCTGCCGTCTCCCCGATCACTCCGCGACGTCGGGTGCCGGGTCGCGCAACCGGATCCGTACCGCCCGGGCCGCGCCCACCGCCGCCACCAGCACCGCGTGCCGAGGCTCCGGCACGTCGAGCAGCCGCTCGGCCCGCAGCGGTACGAGGGGGGCCAGCCGACGGTCCGCCAACACCGTGTCCACGGCTCGTCGGTCACCGCCGCAGACGAGGGCCGCCAGCTTCGCCGCCTCCGGCAGCAGCAGCCGTACGGCCAGGTCAGCCGCGTCACCCAACGCCGCCTTGGCCTGGTTGTCGCGCCTGCGGGCGAACCGGTGCTGCGACCACCCACCGGCGGCGGTGCGCCCCTGCACGTACCGGGTGTCCACCTTGGAGACCACCAGGTCGGCACCCTGTGCCACGCCGACCGCCACCGCGCCCTTGCGAGCCAGCAGCAGGCCGATCCGGCGGGGCGCGACGGCCGAGGCCACGAACCCGACGACGTCGTCGCGGGCCGGCGCCCCGGGTGGGGCGTACACCTCGGCGGTCGCCCCGTCGGCGGCGGTGAGCAGCAGCCCGTACCCCTGCACGGTCGTGGTGTGCGGGCCGTGCCGGTCGACGAAGCCCTCCACCCAGCGGGCGACGCGGGCCGGGTCGACCTCGACCCACCGGCCTCCCCCGGCGGCGGGTCGACTGGTCATCGCCCGACCGTACGCCACAGCGGGCGAGGGCCGACCGTCAGCCCGGCAGCAGCGCCGCCACCGCCAGCATCGCGATCAGGACGCTGGAGAGCACTCCGGTGACCAGCCGGCCGCGCGGGCCGGTCAGGGCGCGGCCGACCACGGTGCCGCCGCCGGCGATGAGCAACTGCCAGCTCGCCGAAGCCAGGAACACACCGGCCACGAACAGTGCCGCCGGAAGCACGCCCGCGTCGGCCGTGTCCGGACGACCGAGCACCAACGCGACGAAGTAGAGCACCGTCGTCGGGTTCAGCAGGGTCAACCCGAGCAGCGCCGCGTAGGCACGGCCCGGACTACCCATGCCGCCCCGACTCCCCCGCGCCGTCGGCGCCTGGCGTGCGCGGTGGGCCGCCCAGGTGCGCCAGAAACCGTGCACCGCGAGCGCCACCAGGACCACGGCGGCGACAACCCGCAACGGACCGGCGGCCGGTGCGATGATCCCGGCCAGGCTGGCACCGCCCAGCGCGGCCACCGCCGCGTAGAGCCCGTCGGCCGTCGCCACCGCGAGGGCCGCCGCCGCACCGACCCGGAACGAGGTACGGGCACTGAGCCCCAGGATCAGGATCGCGATCGCCCCGACGGGGATCGCGACGCCGTAACCGGCCACCAGGCCGGCGAGGAACGCCGCGCTCACGGCCGTCGGCACCGGATCGAGGCCCGCTCCGGCACCGGCCGCTGTCGACGACCGGCAGTCGTCGCAGGGACCAGGACCTTCGTCGCGTACGCCTCAATCACAGTCGGCATCCTGCGCCCCGCCCGCACACCCCCGCAACGAATTTCCCCACGCCCCCACGCGGCCGTTAAGCCCGGCCGGCGAGCCGCGCACGCCACGTCGAAGATCGTGCTCGAACCAGGATGTAGTTGCCTCGATGACGCACCGAGGCAACTACATCGATGATCGAGCACGATCTTGGGCTGATCAACGCCGCGACGCGGCCCACCGGGGGTCGCGGCCGAGGTAGGCGAGCAGGACACTGACCTCGTCGGCCTCCTCGCCGGGGTCGAGCGCTGCCGCGTACGCGCCGTAGGCCCGCAGTGGCTCGACGATCTGCCGTGCGACCTTCAGCAGGGGGCGGGCCAGGTCGTCGTGCAGAGGCGACGGCTGGCCGGTGGCCACCGCGATGTCCCAGGCGTGCACCGCGGCGTCGAGGGCGCAGGCCACGGCGGCCACCGGGGCCGGCAGCGCGCCCTGCGGCAGCGGCGTCGGCACCTGCGGATCGTCCTCGTCGACACCTGCCCAGGCACGGGCGGACGCGTCGAGGGCAGCGTTCAGCCCGCTCAGCTTGTCCCCCTCGATCCGCCCGGAGGGCGCGAACGGGTCCTCCTCGGGCCCCGCCCCGCCGGTGATCGCCGCCGTGTAGCCGATCTGGTCACCGGTCGCGTGCTGGAGCACCTGGGTGACCGTCCACAGCTCACAGGGTGTGGACCGGTCCCAGGCATCGGCCGGCACCCCCTCGGCGATCGTTCGCAGCGCACTGTGCGCCTGGTCGAGCACATTTCGCCACTGCCCCGCCGCCAACTCGTCCATTGTCCCGACCCTCTCCGCCGACCCCGCCAGGCGAGCGCATTCGCTCACTTGCGAAACGGAATGTTCCGCTCCGTTCCGAGATCAGCCTAGCAGACCGGAACGATCCGTTCCACTAACGATTGTCGCGCAACCCACAACGAATCGAGCGCGGCACCCGGAGGGCGCCGCGCTCGAAGACTGTGGAACGTAATCGGGTCAGACGTTGAACCCGAGGGAACGGAGCTGGTCCCGACCCTCGTCGGTGATCTTGTCCGGGCCCCACGGCGGAAGCCACACCCAGTTGATCCGGATGTCGTTGACCAGACCGCCACCGGGACCGGTGGTCAGCGCCTGCCGGGCCTGGTCCTCGATCACGTCGGTCAGCGGGCAGGCCGCCGAGGTGAGCGTCATGTCCAGGGTCGCGACGTTCTCGTCGTCGACGTGCACCCCGTACACCAGGCCCAGGTCGACCACGTTGATGCCCAACTCCGGGTCGACGACGTCCTTCATCGCCTCCTCGATGTCGGCGATCATCGCCTTGCTGACGCCGCCCGCCGAGGCGGCGGCGTCGTCGCCGGCACCGGCGGTCGCCGCGTCGTTGGTCGTCGCGGCTTCGTCGGTCGCCACGGCGTCGGTCTGCGGTGCCGCGGTGGCGTCACCGGCCTCCGGCGTCGCCGCGGTAGCGGTGTTCTCGCTCATGCCGTCCCTCCGGATCGCTTCGTGATGCCACCAGACAGCACGGTGCTGCTGGAAATCGCTCGCTGGCGCTCGCTCACGCCGTCACCTCCGGGCTCGCGCCCACGCCGGCGCGTGCCGCGGCGTCCTTGAACGCCATCCACGGCAGCAGCGCGCACTTGACCCGGGCGGGATAGCGGGCGACGCCCGCGAAAGCCACCCCGTCACCGAGTACGTCCTCGTCCGGCGTGACCTGGCCACGGCCGGACATCAACTCGACGAACGCCTCGTGCACCTCGAATGCTTCCCCGGCGCCCCGGCCACGCAGCAACTCGTGCAGCACGCTCGCCGACGCCTGGCTGATCGAGCAGCCCATCCCGTCGTACGAGATGTCGTGCAGCACGGTGCCGTCGGTGGCCACCCGGACGGTGACCTCGTCGCCGCAGGTCGGGTTGACGTGGTGCGCCTCGGCGACCTGGTCGCCCGGGTCGTCGGCGTCACGCAGGCCCCGCCCGTGCGGGTGCTTGTAGTGATCCAGGATGATCTCCTGGTAGAGCTGGTCGAGCTGGACCATCAGTCGAACACCTTCCGTACCTGCTCCAGACCGCCCACCAGGGCGTCGATCTCCCCGGTGGTGGTGTAGAGGTAGAACGACGCCCGGGTCATCGCCGGCACGCCGAACCGGCTGCACACCGGCTTCGCGCAGTGGTGGCCCACCCGCACCTGCACGCCCAGCGAGTCGAGCACCTGGCCCACGTCGTGCGGGTGTACGTCGCCCAGGGCGAACGAGATCGTGCCGCCCCGGCCGACCGGGACGGTCGGGCCGAAGATCCGCAGGTCGGGCACCGCGCCGAGGGCGTCCAGCGCGTACGCCGTCAGCTCCTTCTCGTGCCACTGGATCGCCGGCATGCCGATGCCGGTGAGGTAGTCGACCGCCGCGCCGAGCGCGACCGCCTCGGCGATCGGCGGGGTGCCCGCCTCGAAACGGGCCGGTGGCGCGGCGAACGTCGACCGGGCCATGGTCACCGTCTCGATCATCGAGCCGCCGCCCATCACCGGCGGCATGGCCGCCAGCAGCTCACCCCGACCCCAGAGGACGCCGATGCCGGTCGGGCCGAGCATCTTGTGCCCGGTGAACACGATGTAGTCGGCGTCCAGGTCGACCACGTCGATGGGCAGGTGCGGCACCGACTGCGAGCAGTCAAGCAGCAGCAACGCGCCCACCTCGCGGACCCGCGCGGTGATCCGGGAGGTGGCGTTGACGGTGCCGAGGATGTTCGACATGTGCACGAGCGAGACGATCTTCGTCCGTTCGGTGATCAGGTCTTCCAGGCCGGACTCGTCCAGCCGACCCTGCTCGGTGACTCCGAACCAGCGCAGGGTCGCGCCGGTGCGCTCACAGAGCAGCTGCCACGGGACGATGTTGGAGTGGTGCTCCATCTCGGAGATCACCACCTCGTCGCCGGGGCCGAGCCGGAACCGGGGGTCGGCGTCCGCGCGCAGCGAGGCGTTGGAGAAGGCGTACGCCACGATGTTGATCGCCTCGGTCGAGTTCTTGGTGAACACCACCTCGTCGACGCTCGGCGCGTTGATGAACGCGGCGATCGTGGCTCGCGCCCCCTCGTACGCCTCGGTGGCCTCGGTGCCCAGCGTGTGCACCGAGCGCGACACGTTGGCGTTGTGCCGCGCGTAGTGCTCGTCGAGAACGTCGAGCACCTGGCGCGGTTTGTGCGAGGTGTTGGCGCTGTCGAGGTAGACCAGCGGGTGCCCGTTGACCTCCCGATCGAGGATCGGGAAGTCGGCGCGCACCCGGGCCACGTCGAAACGTGGCACGTCGTCGTACTGCGGCATCCCCTCGGGGATCGCGATGCTGGTCATCTCGACTGCGCCTCTCCCGCTCAGGCCTTGGCCGTGCCGGCCCCGGCGGCGTACCGCTCGTAACCCTCGGCCTCGAGCTTGTCGGCCAGCTCCGGGCCGCCCTGCTCGACGATCCGGCCGGCCACGAAGACGTGCACGAAGTCCGGCTTGATGTAGCGCAGGATCCGCGTGTAGTGGGTGATCAGCAGTACGCCGGTGTCACCGTTGTCGCGGACCCGGTTGACGCCCTCGCTGACCACGCGCAGCGCGTCGACGTCGAGGCCGGAGTCGGTCTCGTCGAGGATCGCGATCTTCGGCTTGAGCAGCTCCAGCTGGACGATCTCGTGCCGCTTCTTCTCACCGCCGGAGAAGCCCTCGTTGACGTTGCGCTGGGCGAACGCCGGGTCCATCTGGAGGCGCTCCATCGCGCCGCGCAGCTCGCCGCCCCAGGTGCGCAGCTTCGGCGCCTCGCCGTCGATCGCGGTCTTGGCGGTCCGCAGGAAGTTCGCCACCGAGACGCCGGGCACCTCGACCGGGTACTGCATGGCCAGGAAGAGGCCGGCGCGGGCGCGCTCGTCGACGGTCATGGCCAGCACGTCCTCGCCGTCGAGGGTGACCGTGCCGCCGGTGATCTCGTACTTGGGGTGCCCGGCGATCGAGTACGCCAGGGTGGACTTGCCGGAGCCGTTCGGACCCATGATCGCGTGAGTCTCACCGGACTTCACGGTCAGGTCGACACCGGCCAGGATCGGCTTGAGCTCACCCTCGGGCAGCTTGACCGACACCTTCAGGTCGCGGATCTCCAGGGTGCTCATTATCGGGTCACTCCATTGCTCGGCGTCAGGCTCAGGTAGATGTCACCGTCGCGGACTTCGACGGGGTAGACGGGGACAGGTTCGGTGGCGGGCAGCCCGCTCGGCTCGCCGGTACGCAGGTCGAAGCGGGAGCCGTGCAGCCAGCACTCGAGCGTGCAGCCGTCGACCTCACCCTCGGAGAGGGCGACCGAGGCGTGCGAGCACTCGTCGTACGCGGCGTAGAACTGACCGTCCTCGGCGTGCACCACCGCGATCGGCGTGCCGTCGACGTCCGCCCTGATGGCGGTGCCCTTCGGCACGTCCTCGGTGGAGCAGATCCGGACCATCAGGCGCCGGCCTTGGCGGTGAAGTCCTCGCTCGCGAGTGCGGGGCTCGCAAGCTCACTCCTCGCGCTCGCCAGCCGGGCCTCGATCGCGTCGCCCAGGCGCTCGCGCAGCGGCTCCACCGGGATCTTGTTGATCACCTCGGCGAAGAACCCACGGACCACCAGGCGGCGGGCCTCACCCTCCGGGATACCCCGGGCCATCAGGTAGAACAACTGCTCGTCGTCGAAGCGGCCGGTCGCGCTGGCATGGCCAGCGCCGGCGATCTCGCCGGTCTCGATCTCCAGATTGGGTACGGAGTCCGCGCGCGCGCCGTCGGTGAGCAGCAGGTTCCGGTTGATCTCGTACGTGTCGGTGCCGGTCGCCTCGGCCTGGATCAGCACGTCGCCGACCCAGACGGTGTGCGCGTCCGCGCCCTGCAGCGCGCCCCGGTAGCCGACGTAGCTGCGGCAGTCCGGCACATTGTGGTCGACGAGCTGCCGGTGCTCGAGGTGCTGGCCTCCGTCGGCGAAGTAGACGCCGTACAGCTCGGCCTCGCCACCGCGGCCCGTGTACTCCACGGAGGTGAACTGCCGGACCAGGTCGCCGCCCAGGGACACCTGGATGTGGACGACCTTGGCGTCCCGACCCAGCTTGATCTTCAGGTGCTGGGCCTGGACCGCGTCGTCGGCCCAGTCGGCGACCGTGACCAGCGTCAGCTTCGCGCCGTCGGCCACGGCGACCTCGACGTTGTCGGCCAGGGTGGTCGACCCGACGTGCTCGAGCACCAGGGTCGCCTCGGCGAAGCGGCCGACCTCGACGAACGTGTGCCCGAACGCCGGCTCCTCCGCGCCCGTGCCGACCACTCGCAGGCTCACCGGCTCGCCGAGCACCACATCCTGCGCCACCCGCACCAGCAGGGCGTCGGGAGCCGCGCCGTACGCCAACGCGCTGACCCGGTCCACCGGGGTGAGCACGCTGCCGACCCGCTCGTCGTCCCGGCCGATCCGGGTGACGGAGACGCCCTCGGGCAGGTCGCCGTGCTCGTGCCGGACCGTGCCGCTCGCGGCCGGAGCGTCACCGACGAGACCGCGGAGGCGCTTGAGCGGGGTGAAACGCCAGTCCTCCTCCAGGCCGGTGAGGGCCGGGAAGTCGGCGACGTCGTACGAGCGCAGCGCCTGCGACTTGGTGCTGGGCGGCGGCGCGGAAGCCTGGGTAGTCATGTCTTCCTTGGTCTGTCTGTTCCGTGACGACGAGGTTGGAGCGGGGTGCGGGCGGGCCGAGGTTCCGGCCCGCACCGCGGGCGGAGGCGGCGTCAGCCGACCGCGCCCTCCATCTGGAGTTCGATCAGCCGGTTCAGCTCCAGGGCGTACTCCATCGGGAGCTCCTTGGCGATCGGCTCGATGAAGCCACGGACGATCATGGCCATCGCCTCGTCCTCGCTCAGACCCCGGCTCATCAGGTAGAAGAGCTGGTCGTCGCTGATCTTGGAGACGGTCGCCTCGTGCCCCATCGACACGTCGTCCTCGCGGATGTCGACGTACGGGTACGTGTCCGAGCGGGAGATGGTGTCGACAAGCAGCGCGTCGCACTTGACCGTGCTGCGGCTGTGGTGCGAACCCTCCAGCACCTGCACCAGACCCCGGTACGAGGTGCGGCCGCCGCCACGGGCGATCGACTTGGAGATGATCGACGAGGAGGTGTGCGGCGCGGCGTGCACCATCTTGGCGCCGGCGTCCTGGTGCTGGCCCTCGCCGGCCATCGCCACCGAGAGCACCTCGCCCTTGGCGTGCTCGCCGGTCATGTAGACCGCCGGGTACTTCATGGTCACCTTCGAGCCGATGTTGCCGTCGACCCACTCCATGGTGGCGCCCTCGTGGCAGACGGCGCGCTTGGTGACCAGGTTGTAGACGTTGTTCGACCAGTTCTGGATGGTCGTGTAGCGGCAGCGCGCGTTCTTCTTCACGATGATCTCCACGACGGCGCTGTGCAGCGAGTCGGAGGAGTAGAGCGGCGCGGTGCAGCCCTCGACGTAGTGCACGTACGCGCCCTCGTCGACGATGATCAGCGTCCGCTCGAACTGGCCCATGTTCTCCGTGTTGATCCGGAAGTAGGCCTGCAGCGGGATCTCGACGTGCACACCCTTCGGCACGTAGATGAACGAGCCACCGGACCACACGGAGGTGTTCAGCGCGGCGAACTTGTTGTCGCCGACCGGGATCACCGTGCCGAAGTACTCCTTGAAGACGTCCTCGTGCTCCTTGAGCGCCGTGTCGGTGTCCAGGAAGACGACGCCCTGCTCCTCAAGGTCCTCACGGATCTTGTGGTAGACGACCTCCGACTCGTACTGCGCCGCGACACCCGCGACCAGCCGCTGCTTCTCCGCCTCCGGGATGCCCAGCCGGTCGTACGTGTTCTTGATGTCCTCGGGCAGGTCCTCCCAGCTGGTGGCCTGCTTCTCGGTGGACCGCACGAAGTACTTGATGTTGTCGAAGTCGATGCCGGTGAGGTCCGCGCCCCAGGCCGGCATCGGCTTGCGGCCGAACAGCCGCAGACCCTTCAGGCGCAGGTCGAGCATCCAGGCCGGCTCGTTCTTCTTGGCCGAGATGTCCCGCACCACCGCCTCGTTGATGCCGCGCTGGGCGACCGCCCCGGCGGCGTCCGGGTCGGACCAGCCGTACTCGTAGCGACCCAGGGCGGCGAGCTGCTCTTCCTGGGTCAGGGGCTGGACGATCTGCTCGGTCATCTATCTGTCCTCACAGTGGTGACGGGATTACCGGATGAAGCACGGCCCGGCTGGGTCGGGATGTGCGTCGTGCACACCCCGTCGCCGTGCGCGATGGTGGCCAGGCGCTGCACGTGGGTGCCGACCAGACGGGAGATCACCGCGGTCTCGGCCTCGCACAGCTGGGGAAACTCGGCGGCCACGTGCGCCACCGGGCAGTGGTGCTGACAGAGCTGGCCGCCGGAGGCGATCGTGGTCGCGTTGGCAGCGTAACCCTCGGCGGTGAGCGCTCCGGCGAGCGCCTCAGCCCGCGCCAGCGGGTCGTCGCCAGCGTCCTCCATCGCGGCGCGGCAGCGCGACTCCAACGCGGAGACCTGCTCGGCGGCGAACGCGTCGACCGCGTCCGCGCCGCCGTTGTGGGCGATCCAGCGCAGCGCGGCGGTGGCCATGTTGTCGTAGTGGTGTGTGCCACAGCGGACCCGAGCCGCCTCGGTCAGCACGAACACCTTGGCCGGACGTCCCCGGCCACGGCTGCCCTGCACCGCCTGCTCGCGGGCGACCACGTCACCGTCGGCGAGCATCGCGTCCAGGTGCCGACGGATCGCGGCGGGGCTCAGGCCGAGCGCCTGACCGAGCTGCGCGGCGGTGGTGGCGCCCCGCTCCAGCAGCAACTGGGTGACGCGGTCACGGGTGGAGATCTCCGTCGCGGCACTGGACAGCGCGGACGACGAGGCCCCGACGAGGGCGGACGCGGACGCGCCGACGGCCTGGGCGGCCGTCGACTGGTGCCCGGAGAGCGCCGCCGCGTTTTTCACAACGCCAACGTTACGTAATTGCCCGAGGGGTGGCAAACCCGGGCCCCGGTGATCCGAACCACCGCGTCGTCGGAGTCGGACGAACCTCGATCACTACGGTGCGTAGGATTTGCGCCGTGAACCGAATCGTCCGTCCGGTCTCCGGCACCCTGCTGCGCCGCCTCGCGCTCACCTCGATCATCGCGAACGTGGGCATCGTCGTCACCGGCGGGGCGGTCCGGTTGACCGCATCGGGCCTCGGCTGCCCCACCTGGCCCCGGTGCACCGACGACTCGTACGTCACCACGCCCGAGATGGGTGTGTACGGGGTGATCGAGTTCAGCAACCGGATGCTGACCTTCGCGGTCGGTCTCGTCGCACTGGCCACCGTGCTGGCCGTGCTGGTCCACCGACCCCGCCGACCCGGGCTCCTCGCGCTGGCCGTCGCCGTGTTCTTCGGTATCCCCGCCCAGGCGGTGGTCGGCGGCATCACGGTGCTCACCAACCTCAACCCGTGGGTGGTGGGGCTGCACTTCCTCGCCTCGATGGCGGTGATCGCCGCCGCGTACGCCCTCTGGCGCCGGATCGGCGACCCGGACGGCCCCGCGATCGCCGTGGTGCCCACTCCCCTGCGCACGCTCGCCCGGATCACCACCGGCGTCACCGTCGCGGTGCTGGTGATCGGCACCTGGGTCACCGGCAGCGGGCCACACGCCGGCGACCACGGCGCGGCCCGCAACGGCCTGGACCCGGAGTCGATCTCCCAGGTCCACGCCGACGGGGTCTTCCTGCTGATCGGCCTGTCCGTGGCACTCGTCTTCGCATTCCGCGCGGTGGGCGCGCGACGGGCCACCCGGGCCGCCGTCGTCCTGTTGGCGGTGGAGCTGGGCCAGGGACTCATCGGCTTCGTGCAGTACTTCACCCACGTACCGGCACTCCTGGTCGGCGCGCACATGCTCGGCTCGTGCCTGGTGCTGCTGGCCGCCCTCGCGGTCCAGTGGTCCACCCGCGAACGCCTCCCGGCCAACGGCGAACACATCGCGCCGGCGGCCGAGACGGCGGTCGCGGTCACCGCCTGACCGTCGCGTACACGCGGCAGCACCGGCGGGACGTCGACGGTGTCGACTGGTTGCTACCCTGCGATCACGAAGCTCGATCTAGGGGTGTCGATGGTCTTCAGTGATGCCGTCTCCGTCTTCGCGCTCCTGGTGTCGCTCGGGTCAGGCGCGGTCGCCCTGCGCTACACCCGTACGGACACCCGATTCGCCGCGTACGACCGGAGCACCGACCTGTTCCTGGAAGTCGACCGGCTCTTCCTGGCCCAGCCGGACCTGAGGCCGTACTTCTACGACGGGGTGCAGCTCGCCGAGGACGACGTCGACCGGCACCGGGTGGAGGCGGCCGCCGAACTCGTCCTGGACGTCTTCGAGTGGATCTGGCGGCGGCAGGAGGAACTCAGCCACCGCGACCAGGAAGGCTGGCGGCACTACATCCTCGAGATGCTCGACGCCAGTCCGGAGCTGTGCCGCTTCCACCACCGTCATCCGGCGTGGCATCCGTGGGTCAACGAGATCCTTCTGAGCAGGGCCAAGAACGCGTGAGGGCGCAGGAACTCGTCGCCGACCCGGATGAGGTGCGTCGCCGGGTGCGCGAGGCGGGCTACGCCTTCGTCCCGTCCTCCGCGTTCCGGGTGCAGGAGACGAGGCAGGCAGCCCTGGAGGACCTGCTGGCCGCGTGGTCGACGCTACCGCTGGATCCCTATCTGCGGGGCGGTGCCTACCGGCGCCGGCGGCACGGCGTCGCCGTCACCGGAGGGTGTGCACCGCGACGGCTTCGACTTCATCGCCCTGCACCACATCGGGCGGCAGGGGGTCACCGGCGGCACCACCTCGCCCTACGACCACGACGGGTCACTGGTGGGGCAGCTACACGCCGATATAGGTCGACCCGGGTTCCCCCGGGTCGGCTGGTGGTGGTTGGTCGATTCAGCTATCTGTCTCAGCGGGCCATCGTGCGCCGGGCCATCGACCGCCAGAGGTCGTTGCTCGGTCGCATCTGGTCCATCAGTTCACGCTCCCAGGCGTTCTCGACGGTGACTCCCGCCTTGGCGCACGCCTCCCGGGCCGTGACGGTGTCCTCGGCGAACTGGTCGCCCCACTCACCGTCGGTGCCCACGAGGACGATCCGCGCGCCGCGCTTACCGACGTACTCGATGACGGCCTTCGCGCCGCCGTGTTCGGCGGCGAACGACTTGAGACCCGCGACCAGGCCCTGCGGGGCCTGCTCGCCGGAGGTCTGCTCGGCCGTCAGCGTCGTATCGGAACCATCTGCCATGACGCGAAGCCTAAGCAGAGTTCCACTCGCCCGGGCGAGAACCATGAAGCTTTTGTGATGCCAATTACGTACAGGTTTAGCGAGAACCAGGTAGTTCCTGTCCGTTTAAATCCTGACTTTCCCGCTGTAAACACGAAGGCACATCAGCTCGCAACTCCCCCAGGTTGAGCCGATACGACTCATGCCGAAAGTTACTCTGATGTGACGTTAAACAGGGACAACTCATCCACGATGGTGACTGTTAACAGGATTGCCGGCGAAACCCAGAGGCCGCGCGCCGGCCAGGGTCAGATCAGCGCGTCGAGCGCGACGGCCACGAACACGATCGTCAGGTACGTCGTCGACCAGTGGAACAGCCGCATCGGCTTGACCGCCTCGCCACGCGTCGCCCGCCGGCAGAGCTTGTGCGCCTCGACCACGAAGATCGCGCCCACCACCAGGGTCGGCACGCCGTAGATCGCGCTCAGGCCCAGCGGCCAGACCGCGAGGGAGGTCAGCACGGTGAGCCAGGCGAAGATCAGAATCTCGGCGTTCACGCGGCGGATCGAGGCCACCACGGGGAGCATCGGGATGCCGGCCCGGGCGTAGTCGTCCTTGTACTTCATGGCGAGCGGGTAGAAGTGCGGCATCTGCCAGAAGAAGACCACCGCGAACAGCGCCCAGGCCGCCGGGGCCAGCCCGCCGGTGACCGCCGCCCACCCGATGAGCACCGGCGCGGCACCGCAGGCGCCACCCCAGAAGGTGTTCGTCGGCGTGGAGCGCTTGAGCCACATCGTGTAGACGACGTCGTAGTAGACGATCGCGGCGAGCGTCAGGCCGGCGGCGAGCAGGTTGGTGAACGCCGCCATCAGGACGATCGAGACGGCCGCCAGCACCAGCCCGAAGACCAGGGCGCTGCGCGGCGACACCGTGTGCGCCGGCAGCGGACGCCGCTTGGTCCGCCGCATCAACTGGTCGATGTCCCGGTCGATGTAGCAGTTGAGGACGCTTGCCGCCCCCGCGGCGAGCGAGCCACCGATGAGCACCACGGCCATCAGCCACAGCGACGGCAGGCCACCCTCGGCGAACATCATCGCCGGGATGGTGGTGACCAGCAGCAGCTCGACGATGCGCGGCTTGGTCAGCGCCACGTACGACGACACGATCGCGCGCACGTCCCGCCGCGCCACCGGACCCTCGGCCGCCCGCGCCGGGGACTGCCCGGCGGGGTTGCTCGCGGGGCGCTCGGTGATCATGCTCACGGATTGCCACCTTCCGGCATCGGCACGGGGAGATCGGGTCGGCCGAGGGCCGCACACCGACCCACACACTACGCGTTGTCGTTTTGGCTGCCCGGCCGACCCGACAACGGTGCGGGCCGTCACACAACCGGGTTGAACGACTCGGCCCGCCGTCACGTACCGCACACCATGCGAGATCCCCGGGCGGACGTTTAGTCACGCTCGATAGGGTCACCACTGAGGGTTCCGCCCATCTGCCGAGGAGCACAACCATCGTGGCTGCCAACCGACCCGAGCACTCCGAACTCAACTGGTCCGACCTCGATCGCCGGGCCGTCGACACCGTCCGCGTCCTGGCCATGGATGCCGTGGAGAAATCCGGCAACGGTCACCCGGGCACCGCGATGAGCCTCGCGCCCGCGGCCTACCTTCTCTTCAACCGGGTCATGCGGCACAACCCGGCCGACCCGAACTGGCCCGGCCGGGACCGGTTCGTCCTCTCCGCCGGCCACTCGAGCCTGACGCTCTACATCCAGCTGTTCCTGTCCGGCTACCCGCTGAGCCTGGACGACCTGAAGTCGCTGCGGCAGTGGGGCTCGATGACCCCGGGCCACCCGGAGCACGGGCACACGCCGGGCGTCGAGACCACCACCGGTCCGCTCGGGCAGGGCCTGGGCAACGCGGTCGGCATGGCCATGGCGGCCCGTCGCGAGCGTGGCCTGTTCGACCCGGAGGCCGAGCCGGGCACGTCGGTCTTCGACCACAACATCTGGTGCATCGTCTCCGACGGCGACATCGAGGAGGGCATCAGCCACGAGGCCAGCGCCCTCGCCGGGCACCAGCAGCTGGGCAGCCTCACGGTGATCTACGACGACAACGAGATCTCGATCGAGGACGACACCCGCATCGCCAAGAGCGAGGACGTCGCGGCCCGCTACGAGGCGTACGGCTGGCACGTGCAGACCGTCGACTGGCGCAGCGGCGACGCCGACCAGGGCGACTACCACGAGAACGTCGAGGCGCTGTACGACGCGCTGGTGGCCGCCAAGGCGGAGACGGCTCGCCCCTCCTTCATCGCGCTGCGCACCATCATCGGCTGGCCCGCCCCCAACAAGCAGAACACCGGCAAGATCCACGGCTCGGCGCTCGGCGCCGACGAGGTGAAGGCCACCAAGCGGATCCTCGGTTTCGACGCGGAGCAGACCTTCCAGGTCGACGACGAGGTGCTGGGGCACGCCCGCACCGTGATGGGTCGCGGCTCCGACGCCGAGCAGGAGTGGACCGGCGCGTTCGACGCCTGGAAGAAGGCCAACCCGGAGCGCACGGCGCTCTACGAGCGGCTCGCCGGCCGGGTGCTGCCCGACGGCTGGACCGACGCGCTGCCGGTCTTCCCCGCCGACGCCAAGGGCGTGGCCACCCGGGCCGCGTCCGGCAAGGTGCTGGAGGCGCTCGCGCCGGTGCTGCCGGAGCTGTGGGGCGGCTCGGCCGACCTGGCCGAGAGCAACAACACCACCATGAAGGGCGAGCCGTCGTTCATCCCGGCGGAGCACGCGACCAAGGACTTCCCGGGCGACGAGTACGGCCGCACGCTGCACTTCGGCATCCGTGAGCACGCCATGGGCGCGATCCTCAACGGCATCGCCCTGCACGGCGGCACCCGCCCGTACGGCGGCACGTTCCTCGTGTTCAGCGACTACATGCGCCCGTCGGTGCGGCTGGCCGCGCTGATGAAGCTGCCGGTGACGTACGTCTGGACGCACGACTCGATCGGCCTGGGCGAGGACGGCCCGACCCACCAGCCGGTGGAGCACCTGACCGCGCTGCGCGCCATTCCGGGCCTGGACGTGGTCCGTCCGGCGGACGCCAACGAGACGGTGTGGGCCTGGCGGCTGGCGCTGGAGCACACCGACCGGCCGACCGCGATGGCGCTGAGCCGCCAGGCCCTGCCGACCCTGGACCGCGACGTGCTGGGCGACGTGGCGGGTGTGGCCAAGGGTGGTTACGTGCTGGCCGAGGCGTCCACCGGCAAGCCCCAGGTGATCATCGTGGGCACCGGTTCCGAGGTGCAGCTCTGCCTGACCGCCCGGGAGCGGCTGGAGGCCGACGGCACCCCGACCCGGGTGGTCTCGATGCCCTGCCAGGAGTGGTTCTACGAGCAGGACGAGGCATACCGGGAGTCGGTGCTGCCGCGCGGGGTAAAGGCACGGGTGAGCGTGGAGGCGGGCATCGCGATGTCCTGGCGCGGGGTCGTCGGCGACCTGGGCGAGAGCGTCAGCATCGAGCACTACGGCGCGAGCGCCCCGTACACCGTGCTCTTCGAGCAGTTCGGGTTCACCCCCGACCGGATCGTCGCGGCGGCACACGCCTCGCTGGCTCGGGTGGGCGACATCACCGGTTTCACGACCGGCAACTGAGGGAGCGTGGACGGCATGACCGACAAGCTGAATGAGCTCACCGCCGCGGGTGTGGCGGTCTGGCTCGATGATCTTTCCCGGGTGCGTCTGAGCTCCGGCGGGCTGGATCAGCTCCGCCGTGAGAAGCACGTCGCCGGGGTCACCACCAACCCGACGATCTTCGCGAAGGCCTTGAGCGACGCCGACGAGTACAACTGGCAGCTGCGCGACCTGGCCATCCGAGACGTCGACGTGGAAGAGGCCGTACGGATGCTCACCACGTACGACGTACGGTGGGCCTGTGACGTGATGCGCCCGTCGTACGACGGCAGCGCCGGCGTGGACGGCCGGGTCTCGATCGAGGTGGACCCGCGCAGCGCGCACGACGCGGACAAGACGGTTGCCGAGGCCAAGGGGCTGTGGTGGCTGGTCGACCGGCCCAACCTCTTCATCAAGATCCCAGCCACCGAGGAGGGCCTGTCGGCGATCACCGACACGCTCGCCGAGGGGATCAGCGTCAACGTGACGCTGATCTTCGGTCTGGACCGCTACTCGGCGGTCATGGAGGCGTTCCTGACCGGTTTGGAGCAGGCCAAGGCGAACGGTCACGACCTGTCGACAATCGGCTCGGTCGCGTCGTTCTTCGTCTCCCGCGTCGACTCCGAGGTCGACAAGAGGCTGGAGAAGGTCGGCTCGGATGAGGCCAAGGCTCTGAAGGGCAAGGCCGCCGTGGCCAACGCCCAGCTGGCGTACGAGCGCTACACCGAGGTCTTCTCCTCGGACCGCTGGAAGGCGCTCGAGACCGCGGGCGCGCACCCGCAGCGGCCGCTGTGGGCCTCCACCTCGACCAAGAACCCGGACTACCGGGACGTCATCTACGTCGAGGAGCTGATCGCCCCCGGCACGGTCAACACCATGCCGGAGTCGGTCATCCACGCGTACGCCGATCATGGCGAGACCCGCGGTGACACCGTCACCGGGTCCTACGACGCGGCCCGGAAGGTCTTCACGGACCTGGAGTCGGTCGGGGTGGACATGTCCGACGTGATCGCCACCCTGGAGCGCGAGGGCGTGGAGAAGTTCGAGGCGAGCTGGCAGGAGCTGCTCGACGGCGTCACCAAGTCGCTCAAGGCGGCCGGCGCCGGCAAGGGCGCTCCGAACGAGGCCGCCAAGGGCAACGCCAAGGCCGCCGAGAAGGCCGGTGGCGCGTGAACGACCGAATCAGCACGCAGCGAAGCGGAGTGGCGGCATGAGTGACCTTCTCGCAGGGCCGGTGGAGGCCGCTGCCGGGCTCGCGGTGTACGGCGCGGACGCGGTCGACAAGTCCGCACCCGCCTCGACCCGGGAGGCGCTGGTCAAGGCCGGCGTCCCCGGCCGGCTGGCCGCCAAGGAGACGGGCCTGTGGGGCCCCGACGCCGAGGCCGAGGCGAAGATCCGGCTCGGTTGGGTGGACACCCACCGGCGCAGCCGGGAGCTGCTGGCGCAGCTCGCCGAGCTGAAGGCCGAGCTGGCCGACCTGGACCACGTGGTCCTCGCCGGGATGGGCGGCTCGTCGCTCGCCCCCGAGGTGATCACGCGGACGCTGGGTCGGCCGCTGACCGTGCTGGACACCACCGACCCGGGCCAGGTCCGCGCGGCCCTCGGTGACCGGCTGGAACGCACCGTCGTCGTGGTGGCCAGCAAGTCCGGCTCGACGGTGGAGACCGACAGCCACCGCCGCGCCTACTGGCAGGCGTTCCTGGACGCGGGGATGACCGAGGCGGAGGCCGGCCGGCACTTCGTCATCGTCACCGACCCGGGGTCGCCGTTGGAGACGACCGCGACGGAGATGGGCGCGTTCACCGTGCTCGCCGACCCGAACGTGGGCGGCCGGTACTCGGCGCTGACCGCGTTCGGGCTGGTGCCGTCCGCGTTGGCCGGTGTCGAGGTGGCGGAGCTGATCGACCAGGCCGACGCGTTGGCCGAGTCGCTCGCCTCCGACCGTGACAACCCGGCGCTGGCGCTGGGTGCCGCGCTGGGCGCCGCCGCCACGCTGGCCCGTGACAAGGTCGCCCTGGTGTCCGACGGCACCGGCATCGACGGCCTGGGCGACTGGGCCGAGCAGCTCATCGCCGAGTCGACCGGTAAGGCCGGCGTGGGCATCCTGCCGGTGGTCGTGGAGTCCCCGCAGAGTCCCGGCGCGACCGGTGCCGACGTGTTGACCGTCAGCTACGGCGGCGCGTTGGCGGCCGGTGACGTGCCGGGCGGCGGCGCGGACCCGGACGTGGCCGTCAACGGTCCGCTGGGCGCGCAGTTCCTGGCCTGGGAGTACGCCACCGCGGTGGCCGGCGTGGTGCTCGGCATCGACCCGTTCAACCAGCCGAACGTCACCGAGTCCAAGGAGAACACCAACAAGATTCTCGCCTCGGGCCTGCCGACGGAGTCGCCGTCGTTCACCGAGGGCGCGATCGAGGTGTACGCGCCGCAGGGCGCCCCGGGTGACCTGGCCGGCGTCCTGCGCTGGCTGCTCGACGGGCTGGGCGACGACGGCTACCTGGCGGTCATGGCGTACCTCGACCGGTTCGCCGACGCCGACACAGCAGGCCTGCGGCCGCTGCTGGCCGAGGCGTCCGGCCGGCCCGTCACCTTCGGGTGGGGACCGCGGTTCCTGCACTCGACCGGCCAGTACCACAAAGGCGGCCCCCAGGTGGGCAGCTACCTGCAGGTGACCGGCGCGGTCGCGGAGGACCTGGACGTTCCGGGCAAGCCGTACACCTTCGGCGAGTTGCAGGCGGCGCAGGCCGCCGGCGACCGGCAGGCCCTCGCCGGCCGGGAGCGGCCGGTACTGCGGCTGCACCTGACCGACCGGGCCGCCGGGGTCGCCCAACTACTCGACGCGGCCGGTCAGCTGCGCACGTGAGGATGGACGACGTGACCCAAGGCGTGAACCCGCTACGCGACCCGCAGGACCGCCGGTTGCCCCGGATTCCGGAGCCGTGCGCTCTGGTGATCTTCGGGGTGACCGGCGACCTGGCCCGTAAGAAGCTGCTCCCCGCGGTCTACGACCTGGCGAACCGGGGGCTGCTGCCGCCCGGCTTCGTGGTGCTCGGGTTCGCCCGCCGTGACTGGGGTGACGGCGACTTCGAGACCCTCGCGTGCGAGGCGGCCCGCAAGCACGCTCGCACCCCGTGGCGGGAGGAGGTGTGGGCGCGGCTGGCCGGCAACATCAAGTTCGTCGGCGGGTCGTTCGACGACGACGACGCCTTCGACCAGCTCGCCTCGACCCTGGACGACCTGCGACAGACCCACGGCATCGCCGGCAACGCGGCGTTCTACTTCTCGATCCCGCCCGCCGCGTTCCCCGTCGTGCTCAAGCAACTCGCCCGCACCGGGATGGCCGACAACGAGAAGTCGGGCGGCTGGCGGCGGGTGGTGGTGGAGAAGCCGTTCGGCAACGACCTGCCCTCGGCGAAGGCGCTCAACGACCTGGTCGACGACGTGTTCACCCGGCAGGACGTCTTCCGGATCGACCACTACCTGGGCAAGGAGACGGTCCAGAACATCCTCGCCCTGCGGTTCGCCAACAACCTGTTCGAGCCGCTGTGGAACTCCAAGTACGTCGACTCGGTGCAGATCACCATGGCCGAGGACGTCGGCATCGGCACCCGGGCCGGCTTCTACGACACCGTCGGCACCGCCCGCGACGTCCTGCAGAACCACCTCCTCCAGCTCCTCGCCCTGGTGGCGATGGAGGAGCCGACCAGCTTCGACGCGGACGAGATCCGCGCCGAGAAGCTGAAGGTGCTCAAGGCGATCACCCTGCCGAAGGACGTGGCCCGGGACACCGTCCGCGGCCAGTACCTGCCCGGCTGGGTGGGTGGCGAGCGCGCGGTCGGCTACCGGGAGGAGCAGGACGTCCCCGCCGACTCCACGACGGAGACGTACGTGGCGGTACGCCTCGGCATCCAGAACCGCCGCTGGGCCGAGGTGCCGTTCTACATCCGGGCCGGCAAGCGCCTGCCCCGGCGGGTCACCGAGGTCGCCATCATGTTCAAGAAGGCGCCGCACCTGCCGTTCAACGACGCCGACATGGAGTCGCTGGGCAACAACCAGCTCGTCATCCGCGTACAGCCGGACGAGGGCGTGGTGCTCAAGTTCGGCTCGAAGGTGCCGGGCACCACGATGGAGGTCCGCGACATCGCGATGGACTTCCAGTACGGCGAGGCGTTCACCGAGTCCAGCCCGGAGGCGTACGAGCGCCTCGTCCTGGACGTGCTGATCGGCGACCGCACCCTGTTCCCGGACGCGGCCGAGGTCGAGCAGAGCTGGCAGGTCATCGACCCGCTGGAGCACGCCTGGGTGGGCACCACACCGGAGCCGTACCGCGCCGGCGAGTGGGGTCCACGGGCCTCCGACGAGATGCTGGCCCGCGAGGGTCGCGCTTGGAGACGAGCATGATCGGGCTGTGGGACACCACCGGCAACGAGGTGGTCAAGGCGCTGGCCGCCGAGCGGCGTAGCGCCGGTGGTGTGGCCAGTGGCATGGCGCTCACCCTCATCGTGGTGGTGGACGAGAAGCGGGTCCGCGAGGCGGAGGCGGCGGCGACCATCGCCGCCGCCGCCCACCCGTGCCGGCTGGTGGTCGTGGTCCGCTCCGACATCGAGCGGGAACGCAACCGGCTGGACGCGGAGATCGTGGTCGGCGGTCGCCTCGGCCCGTGCGAGGCGGTGGTCACCCGGATGTACGGGCGACTCGCCCTGCACGCCGAGTCGGTGGTGATGCCGCTGCTGGTGCCGGACGTACCGGTGGTGACCTGGTGGCACGGTGAGCCGCCCGCGGAGATCGCCACCGACTTCCTCGGTGTGGTCGCCGACCGGCGGATCACCGACACGGCGCAGGCCGCCGACCCGGTGGAGGCGCTGCGCCAGCGGGCCCGGGACTACGCACCGGGCGACACCGACCTGGCGTGGACCCGGATCACCCCGTGGCGGACCCTGGTCGCCGGGGCGTTCGACACCACCAGCGAGCAGGTCACCGAGGCGACAGTCGTCGCGCCACCCAGCGACCCGACGGCAGCCCTGATGGTCGGTTGGCTGTCCAGCCGGCTCGGCATCACGCCGCGCCGGGTGGACACCGACGAGTTTCCCCGGATGCGGGAGGTGCAGTTGACCTGCGCCAACGGCGACAAGCTGACGCTGACCCGCGAGGACAGCCTGGCGGTGTTCCGGCGTACCGGCCAGGACGACCGGACCCTGCCGCTGGTCCGTCGGCCGCTCGGCGACGAGTTGGCCGAGGAGCTGCGCCGCCTCGACGCCGACCAGGTGTACGCGGAGGCGTTGGGCGCCACCGCCGGCCTGCGCGGTCTGGAACAGCGCCCATCGCAGCGGGTGCACGTCTGGAAGGATCCGGCCACGGCCCAGCGCGCCGAGGCCGGGGTCACCGCGCACACCGGCACGAGCGGCGAGAGCTGAGCAGTACGACACCGGAGGGCCGGGACGTCACGTCCCGGCCCTCCACCGCCAACTCCGGACGTCCCGTCCGGGCACGACGCGACAGCGACCGCACAGCGGTCCGGAAACGAAGGCACACCCCATGAGTGAGGCGAGTGTCGCCGTCCACGCCGACGCCGATCTGCTGGCGCAGGCCGTGGCGGCCCGACTGCTGGTGAAGGTTCTCGACGCCCAGGCCGACCGGGGTGAGGCCGCGGTGGTGCTCACCGGTGGTCGCGTCGCCGCCGCCGTCTACCGGGCCGTCGCGCAGTTGCCGGCCCGCGACGCGGTCGACTGGTCCCGGGTCGACGTGTGGTGGGGCGACGAACGGTTCCTGCCCGCCGGCGACCCGGAGCGCAACGAGACCCAGGCCCGGGCCGCCCTGCTGGACTCGGTGCCGCTGGACCCGGCCCGGGTGCATCCCATGCCGGCCTCCGACGGTCCGGCCGGCAACGACCCCGAGGCGGCCGCCGCCGCGTACGCCGAGGAGCTGGCTCGCGCCGCCCGGCCGGGGCACGCCACGCTGCCGCACTTCGACGTGCTGATGCTCGGTGTCGGCGAGGACGGGCACGTCGCCTCGGTCTTCCCGGAGCATCCCGTGCACCACGACACGCGGCCGGTCAGCGCGGTGCGGGGCAGCCCGAAGCCGCCACCGGTGCGGACCACCCTCACCCTGGCGGCGATCAACACCGCCGAGGAGGTCTGGCTCGTGGCCGCCGGCACCGACAAGGCACGCGCGGTGGGCATGGCGCTGGCGGGCGCCGGCCACGTGCAGGTGCCGGCCGCCGGAGTGCGCGGCGTCGACCGCACCCGCTGGCTGCTGGACCGCGCGGCCGCCGCCGACGTGCCCGCCCGCTTCCGCAGCCTGCGCTGAACGAACGACGGGAGGGCCCCTGGACGGGGTCCTCCCCCTAGCTTTCGCCGCGTCGGCGACGCAGCGCGGCGAGCGCCTCGGCCAGTAGCGCCTCCCCCTCCTCGGCGGTGCGCCTCTCCTTCACGTACGCCAGGTGACTCTTGTACGGCTCGGCGCGGACCCGCCCGGGCGGATTCTCGGCGTCCAGGCCGGCGGGGAGCCCGCAGCGGGGGCAGTCCCACAGCGGCGGCGCCGTGGCGTCGGCCGCGATCCTGATGTCGGTCTGGTGGTCGTTGCGGCACCAGTAGGTGACGGCCTGTCGGGGTGCGGGTTGGTGCCGCTCGTCCGGGCGCATGGGCGCGGACCCGACCCGGGCGCCACGGATGACGTTGCCACTGGGCACGGCTGCTCGCTCCTGTCGTCGGAGGGGACCCGCCGCTTTCGGGGATGGGCGGCGGGCGACGCGGTGCAGCGGAGAAAAGACTGCGCGCGGCCCGTCGAGTGACGGACCGCGCGCAGATTGTACGACTTGGCGGGCCTGCTCAGGTGCCGCTGTTCATCTGGAGACGGAGCCAGAGCCCCAGCCCGACGATCGCCGCGAACCAGACGACACCCACCAGAACGGTGTAACGATCCAGGTTCTTCTCGGCCACCGAGGAGCCGGCGAGGCTGGAGCTGACGCCACCGCCGAACATGCTGGACAACCCGCCGCCCTTACCGCGGTGCAGCAGGATGAGCAGGGTGAGCAGAACGCTCGTGATGACCAGCAACACGATCAACGTGTATGCGAACCAGATCGGCATGGCTGGGGGCAGTCCTCTCGTAGCGATCCTCGCCCGGACAGGTCGGGCACTCCGGCACCGGCCGGTGGACGGGCGGTGTCCAGGATAGCGAGCGATCAGCGAGCGATGTGCTCGGGGAACCGGCAGATCTGCGCGAATTCCTCCGCGTCCAGGCTCGCGCCGCCCACCAGGCCGCCGTCGACGTCCGGCTGGGCCATGATCGAGGCGACGTTCGACGCCTTGACCGAGCCGCCGTAGAGGACCCGTACCGCGTCGGCGGTCTCGGAGTCGAAGCGCTCCGCCAACCTCTGGCGGACCGCCCCGCAGACCTCCTGGGCGTCCTCGGGCGTCGCCGTCTTGCCGGTGCCGATCGCCCAGACCGGCTCGTACGCGATGACGACCTGGCGTACCTGCTCGGGGGTGAGCCCGGCGAGGCCACCGTCGAGCTGGTCCGAGCAGTGCGCCACGTGGGTGCCCTGCTCGCGTACGTCCAGCCCCTCCCCCACGCAGAGGATGGGGGTCAGGCCGTGCGTGAGCGCCGCCTTCACCTTCGCGTTGACCACCGAGTCGTCCTCGTGGTGGTAGGCCCGCCGCTCGGAGTGCCCGACCACCACGTACGTGCAGCCGAGCTTGGCCAGCAGCGGACCGGAGATGTCACCGGTGTACGCGCCGGAGGCGTGCGGCGACAGGTCCTGCCCGCCGTAGCCGATCAGCAGCTTGTCGCCGTCCACCGCCGTCTGCACCGTGCGCAGGTCGGTGAACGGCGGCAGCACCACCGTCTCGACCTCGGTGAGCTGCTTCTCGGTGAGGCTCGCGGCCAGCTTCTGCACGAGCAGGTTGGCCTCGAGGTGGTTGAGGTTCATCTTCCAGTTGCCGGCCATCAACGGCCGGCGGGTCGTGCTCGCCATGCTCAGTTCTCCAGGGCCGCGATGCCGGGGAGGGTCTTGCCCTCCAGGTACTCCAGGGAGGCGCCGCCACCGGTGGAGATGTGACCGAAGCTCGACTCGTCCAGGCCCAACGCCCGCACGGCCGCCGCGCTGTCACCGCCGCCGACGACGCTGAACGCGTCGGCCTTGGTGATCGCCTCGGCGATGCCCCGGGTGCCGGCAGCGAAGGCGGCCATCTCGAACACGCCCATCGGCCCGTTCCAGAAGATCGTCTTCGCCGGGGACAGGGCGGCGGCGAAGCCGGCGACCGTCTCCGGGCCGATGTCCAGGCCGAGCCGGTGGCTGGGGATGCCGTCGACGCGGACCGTGTCGTGCGCGGCGTCCGGCGCGAACGCGTCCGCGACCACCACGTCGACCGGGAGCAGGATCTTGCCGTCGGCCCGCTCCAGCAGGTTGCGGCAGGTCTCGACCATGTCCTTCTCCAGCAGCGACGTGCCCACCTCCAGGCCCTGGGCCTTGAGGAAGGTGAAGCACATACCGCCACCGATGAGCAGCCGGTCGACAGTCGGCAGCAACGCCTCGATCACGGCCAGCTTGTCGGAGACCTTGGACCCGCCGAGCACCACCACGTACGGCCGCTCGGGCTCGCTGGTCAGCTTGGAGAGCACCTCGACCTCACGCAGCACCAGCCGGCCCGCGACGTGCGGCAGTCGCGCCGGCACGTCGTAGACGCTGGCGTGCTTGCGGTGCACGGCGCCGAACGCGTCGTCGACGTACGCGTCGCCGAACGCGGCGAGCTGGTCGGCGAACGCGCCACGCTCGGCCTCGTCCTTGCTGGTCTCACCGGCGTTGAAGCGCAGGTTCTCCAGCAGGGCGACCTGGCCGTCGGCCAGGTCGGCGACGGTCGAGCGGGCGGAGTCGCCGACCGTGTCGGTGGCGAAGTGCACCGGCGCGCCCAGCAGCTCACCGAGCCGGCCGGCGACCGGGCTCAGGCTGAACTGCGGGTCCGGAGCGCCCTTCGGGCGGCCCAGGTGCGAGCAGACGACCACCTTCGCGCCGGCCTCGACCAGCGCGCCGAGGGTCGGCAGCACCGCGCGGATCCGGCCATCATCGGTGATCTGACCGGTCTGCTTGTCGAGCGGGACGTTCAGGTCGGCGCGCACCAGCACGCGCCGACCCGACACCCCCTCGGCGAGCAGGTCGTCGAGGGTCCGGATGCTCACAGAGCTAGCCCTCCGTTCGTGACTGCGGGGCTCGCAAGCTCACTCCTCGCACTCACAGCGAGGTACCGACCAGCTTCACCAGGTCGACGAGGCGGTTGGAGTAGCCCCACTCGTTGTCGTACCAGCCGACGACCTTGACCTGGTTGCCGATGACCTTGGTCAGCGGCGCGTCGAAGATGCACGACGCCGGGTCGGTGACGATGTCGGAAGAGACGATCGGGTCCTCGTTGTAGACCAGGATGCCCTTGAGCGGGCCCTCCGCGGCGGCCTTCAGCGCGGCGTTGACCTCGTCCACGGTGGTCTCGCGGCCAACCTCGACGGTGAGGTCGGTGGCCGAGCCGGTCGGGATCGGCACCCGCAGCGCGTACCCGTCGAGCTTGCCCTTCAGCTCCGGCAGCACCAGGCCGATGGCCTTCGCGGCGCCGGTGGAGGTCGGGACGATGTTCAGCGCGGCGGCCCGGGCGCGACGCAGGTCCTTGTGCGGCGCGTCCTGCAGGTTCTGGTCCTGGGTGTACGCGTGGATCGTCGTCATCAGACCCTTGGTGATGCCGAACGTGTCCTGCAGGACCTTCGCCATCGGCGCGAGGCAGTTCGTCGTGCACGAGGCGTTGGAGATGATGGTGTGCTTCGCCGGGTCGTAGGTGTCGTGGTTGACACCCATGACCACGGTGACGTCCTCGTTCTTCGCCGGAGCGGAGATGATGACCTTCTTGGCGCCGCCGTCGACGTGCGCCTTGGCCTTGGTGCCGTCGGTGAAGAAGCCCGTCGACTCGATGACGACGTCCGCGCCGACCTCGCCCCACGGCAGCGCCGCCGGGTCCTTCTCGGCGAACGCCTTGATGGTCTTGCCACCGACGGTGATCTCGTCGGCGGTGGCCTTGACCTCGTACGGCAGGCGGCCGAGGATGCTGTCGTACTTGAGCAGGTGGGCGAGCGTGCCGTTGTCGGTCAGGTCGTTGACCGCCACGACCTCGATGTCGGCGTCGGACGCCAGCACTGCCCGGAAGAAGTTACGGCCGATTCGGCCGAAGCCGTTGATGCCAACCCGGATGGTCACAGGTCCCATCTCCTTGCGTTCTGGTCCGCCGGCTTGACTCAACGGGCCGGCGGGAATGGTGTGCGCCGACCGTTGGAACCGGCCGTCGACTGTTCATCTCGGCCACCCCGCCGCGCGGTCTGAGGACCTGACCGCCCGAGGCGGTGGGCACGACGAGAAGTACCGGTGTCGGCCCCCTTGCCGTACTCAGCGACCCTATCCGAGCGCGCGGGACCACGCTGCGCCGGGTCGAGTTCCCGGCGCACCGTACGGCCCCACCGTCCTATCAGACCACGAGCATGTCGGGCGTGACGGCTGCTTCGGTATCCGGAATGCCGAGGTCCCGGGCCCGCTTGTCGGCCAGCGCCAGCAGACGGCGGATCCGCCCGGCGATGGCGTCCTTGGTCAGCGGCGGGTCGGCGAGCGCTCCCAACTCCTCCAGCGACGCCTGCCGGTGCTCCAGGCGCAGCCTCCCCGCGTCGGTGAGGTGGTTGGGCGCCTCCTCGGCCAGGATCTCCAGCGCCCGGGTGACCCGGGCGGCGGCGGCCACCGCGGCACGCGCCGAGCGCCGCAGGTTCGCGTCGTCGAAGTTGGCCAGCCGGTTGGCGGTGGCCCGCACCTCGCGGCGTACCCGACGCTCCTCCCACGCCAACACGCTGGAGTGCGCGCCGATGCGGGTGAGCAGCGCGGCGATCGCGTCGCCGTCCTTGACCACCACCCGGTCCACCCCGCGTACCTCACGGTTCTTGGCCGTGATGCCGATCCGGCGGGCCGCGCCGACCAGCGCGAGCGCCGACTCCGGCCCCGGGCAGGTGATCTCCAACGCGCTCGAGCGGCCGGGCTCGGTGAGCGAACCGTGCGCCATGAACGCGCCCCGCCACGCGGAGACCGCGCAGCAGACGTTCGCCGCCACCACGTGCGGGGGCAGCCCCCGCACCGGCCGGCCGCGCACGTCGAGCAGGCCGGTCTGCCGGGCGAGCGCCTCGCCGTCCTTGACCACCCGGACGATGAAGTGGCTGCCCTTGCGCAGCCCGCCGGAGGCCAGCACGTGGATCTCGCTGGGGTAGCCGTAGACCTCGGCGATCTCCCGGCGCAGCCGGCGCGCCACCGCCCCGGTGTCCAGCTCCGCCTCCACCACCACGCGTCCGGAGACGATGTGCAGCCCTCCGGCGAAGCGCAGCAGCGCGGCCATCTCTGCCCGCCGACAGCAGGGCTTGGGCACGTCGACCCGACTCAGCTCGTCCTTGACCGCAGCCGTCATCGCCATTGTGCGTCCCCTCACGGACCTGTTCCGGCGTGTCGCCGGTGATTACGTACGTGTCTAACGATCGGCACCCAGGACAGGCACCAGCGCGGCGCCCAGGGCAGCCGGATCATGGCGGGGAGTGCCGTCGGTGACGGCGACGGGGGCGAGGACCAGGCGGGCACCCAGCGATTCTGCCGCACGTTCGACCGGTTCCGGGTCACCCACCGCCTTGGCGTCCGCCAGCACGAGATCCACCTTCAGCTCGGGCAGGTACCAGTGCAGCGCCGCCAGATGATCGGCGACCGAGAGGCCGAGGGTCTCCTTCTCCGCGGCCAGGTTGAGCGTGACCAGGCGTCGGGCCGAGCTGGACACGATCGCGTCGGCCAACTGCGGCACCAGCAGGTGCGGCAGGACGCTCGTGTACCAACTGCCCGGCCCGAAGATCAACCAGTCCGCCGCGCCGATCGCGGCCAGGGCCTCGGCGCAGGCGGCCGGGGCGGCCGGCGTCAGCCGCAGCGACTCGACCCGCCCGGTGGTGACCGCCACCTGGTGCTGGCCGCGCACGGTCCGCACCTCGTCCGGGGCGTCCGGGTGGACCCCGCGTACCCGCGCCTCGATGTCGACCGGCTGACGCGACATCGGCAGCACCCGCCCGACCGCGCCGAGCATCGCCCCGGCGTGCTCGAGCGCCGCCACCGGGTCGCCGAGCAGCTCCATGAGGCCGCAGAGCACCAGGTTGCCCACCGCGTGCCCGGCCAGCCCGTCGGCCCGGACCGCCGGGTCCGCGTCCGCGCCGGCCGCGTCCCCCGCCGCCGGGGCCGCGTCGGTCCCGGCATCTTCGAGTACGCGGACAGCCTGCGCCGACGCGAAGCGGTGCTGGAAGAGATTGGCGCTGCGTCGGGTGGCCGGATGGTCACCGGACAGCGCGACCAGGGCCTGCCGCAGGTCACCCGGGGGCAGGCCGCCCCGCTCGGCACGCAACCGGCCACTGGAACCGCCGTCGTCACCGACCGTCACCACAGCCGTGATGTCCAGGTCGAGTTCCGGAGCGCAGTGCCGCAGCGCGCGCAGCGACGCGGAGAGGCCGTGCCCGCCGCCGAACGCCACCACCCGGCGCGTCGTCATTCCCGCCCCAGGTCGCGGTGCTGGGCGTTGGCCGCCAGCCCCGCCTGGCGCAGCCGGCCGGCCAGCTCCTCGGCGATGGCCACACTGCGGTGCTTGCCGCCGGTGCAGCCCACGGCCACCGTCAGGTACCGCTTGCCCTCCCGCTCGAACCCGGTGGTGGTGGCGTTGACCAGGTCGGCGTACGAGGCGACGAAGGCGTCGGCGCCCTCCTGCCCCAGCACGTACGCGCTCACCGCCTCCTCCCGCCCGGTGTGCTCCCGCAGCTCCGGCACCCAGTACGGATTGGGCAGGAACCGGGCGTCCAGCACGAAGTCGGCGTCTGGCGGCAGGCCGTACTTGAAGCCGAACGACAGCACGGTCACCCGCAGCCGCCGGGCGTCCTCGCCGCCGAACAGCTCCTCGATGCGCCGCCGGAGCTGGTTGACGTTCAGGTGGCTGGTGTCGATGATCACGTCGGCCTGGTCGCGGGCCTCCTCCAACAGCCCCCGCTCGACGGCGATACCGTCGGCGAGCCGCCCGTCACCCTGCAACGGGTGCGAGCGCCGGACGCTCTCGAACCGGCGGATCAGGACCTCGTCGTCGGCGTCGACGAACACCACCCGGGGCGAGAAGCCGCGCTCCTTCAGCTCCCGGATCGCGCCGGCCAGGTCGGTGGAGAAGGCCCGCGAGCGCACGTCCAGGACCATCGCCGTACGCCGGGCCGCGCCGCCGGCCTTGAACGCCAGCTCGGCCATGTCGAGCATGAGCGCCTGCGGCAGGTTGTCCACCACGTAGTAGCCGACGTTCTCCAGCGCGCGGGCGACGGTGCTGCGACCGCCACCGGACACCCCGGTGACCACCACCAGAGTGGTCTCCGACTCGGCCGTCGGCTGCCCGTCACCGACTGTGTGCGCCTCGCTCACCCGTACCCCCAAGCCGTGGCGCCGCGGCCGCCATCGGCCGCGATTGGTCAATCAGCGACTCTATCCCGCCGTCCGGGACGGGGACGGGCGCGGACGGCGGGTCGGAGATTTGGCAGCGCCGTCAGCCTCGTGCGGCGACGGTCAGGCGCGCGGGTCGCGCCGCAGACCGGTCACGAACGACGACCAGGCGTCCCGAGCGAAGACGAGCGACGGCCCGTCCGGGTCCTTGGAGTCCCGCACCGCCAGGCCGCCGGAGAGTACGGCCACCTCGACGCAGTTCGAATCGTTCGCGCCGCTGCGGCTGCTCTTGCGCCAGGAAACCCGTGCCAGCTTCGCGGGGGCCATCAGCAGCGCTCCAAGGTGTCGGACTCAGTCCGGGACCTCAGCAGCAACCCGCGCGAGAAGGTCCGCAGACCGGTCAGGGTCGAGTGCTTTGGCCCGGAGGTGGTCGAACATGAGTCTATATCGGGCCACCTGCCGGTCCTCCTCCAGCAACAGCGTGCTGGAGTCATTACTGAGATACACGACGGCCGGGTCGAGGACCGGATCTGCGTAGTCCAGCAGGGTGAAGGCTCCGGCCATCGCCGCGTGCGCCCCGGCCGCGAACGGCAGGACCTGGATCTCGACCGAGGGCATCGCGCACGCTTCGATCAGGCGGGTGAGCTGCGCACGCATCACCTTCGGGCCGCCGATCACACGTCGAACCGCGGCCTCATCCACCACCGCCCACAATGACGGCGGCAGGTCACGCGACAGCAGGGCCTTGCGGGCGAGCCTCGCCGCGACAACTCGATCGGTCTCGTCCTGGTCGGCGGTGCTGCGGCCCGCTCTGACGATGGCGCGGACGTACTCCTCCGTCTGCAACAGGCCGGGAACGTACAGACACTCGAAGGCGCTGATCGACGTCGCCTCCGCCTCGAAGCCGACGTAGTCGTCCGGCAGCACGTCGCCGTACGCGCTCCACCAGCCCTTCTGGCGCGACTGCCGGAGTAACGCGGTCAGCGACTCCCGCTCGTCCCCTGACGCGTCGTAAAGGTCGAGCAACGGGGGCAGGTCCTTGGGCATCACCCGCGAGTGTCCGAGTTCGAAGCGGATGACCTTCGTCCGGTGCCAGCCCAGGATCTTGGCGACCTCCTCGGCGGTGTGGCCGGTGCGATCCCGTAGGCGGCGCAACTCGCGCCGCAGCCGGCGGGCCCTGATCGTCGGACTGACGTCCACGACGACCTGGCCGCTCTGCTCGACCGGGCCGACGTGTCCGAGCGGATCCGGGCCGCCATCGCGGTCGCGTTGGCGAAGCCGGAGACACTGTCGTCGTACCTCATCGCTCTGGGTCCGGCGGAGCGCGAGCGGCCGGCGGGCCGGCGCTGGACGCTGCACCTGTCCTACCTGGCGACGGACCTGACGGAGGCCCGCGACCAGGCCGTCGTCTACACGGAGGGGTTGACGACCCTGCGCCCCGAGGTGGCCGCCGGGGCCGCGCTGCTGTCCCGGGCCGACGCCTGGCACCACGTCGAGCCGGTGTTCTGCGGCCGGAGCGGCCCCGACAACGAAATCTGCATGGACGTCAACGGACACCCCGGCTTTCACAGCGCAGCCGGCATCGGCGGGCTCTGCTGGGGCGACGGAGACGGCCTGCCGGGGCAGTGACCGTCGCGGTGCGGCGGACGCACCGGCCGACGTGGGGGTGGTGCTGTCGGGGTCGGCTCGTAGACTCCGCGGATGGCTTCCCCGACGGACCTGCGTACCGACGACGCGCTGGCGGTGCTGCGCCGGGTGTTCGGCTACGACGCCTTCCGCGGCTTCCAGCAGCAGGTCATCGACCAGGTCGTCGCCGGCGGCGACGCGCTGGTGCTGATGCCCACCGGCGGCGGCAAGTCGCTGTGCTACCAGATCCCGGCCCTGGTCCGCGACGGCGTCGCCGTCGTCGTGTCGCCGCTGATCGCGCTCATGCAGGACCAGGTGGACGCGCTCACCGCGGTCGGCGTACGCGCCGGTTTCCTCAACTCCACCCAGACCCTGGACGCACGGCGGCGGGTCGAGGCGGCCTTCGTGGCCGGCGAGCTGGACCTGCTCTACCTGGCGCCGGAGGCGCTCGGCGTCCGGTCCACCCTCGCCCTGCTGGACCGGGGGCGCATCTCCCTGTTCGCGATCGACGAGGCGCACTGCGTGTCCCAGTGGGGGCACGACTTCCGGCCCGACTACCTGGCGCTGTCGATGCTGCACGAGCGGTGGCCGCAGGTCCCCCGCATCGCGCTCACCGCGACCGCGACGAGCGCCACCCGCCGCGAGATCGCCAGCAGGCTGGGGCTCGACGACGCTCGGCACTTCGTGGCCAGCTTCGACCGGCCCAACATCCAGTACCGGATCGTGCCCAAGCGGGAGCCCCGTAAGCAGTTGCTGGCGCTGCTGCGCGACGAGCATCCCGGCGACGCGGGCATCGTCTACTGCCTGTCCCGCGCCTCGGTCGACAAGACCGCCGAGTTCCTGACCGCCAACGGGATCGCCGCACTGCCGTACCACGCCGGCCTCGACGCGGTCACCCGCGCCGCCAACCAGCAACGGTTCCTGCGCGAGGACGGGCTGGTCATGGTGGCGACCATCGCCTTCGGCATGGGCATCGACAAGCCCGACGTACGCTTCGTGGCCCACCTCGACCTGCCCAAGTCCGTCGAGGGCTACTACCAGGAGACCGGCCGCGCCGGCCGCGACGGCCTGCCCTCCACGGCCTGGCTGGCGTACGGCCTCCAGGACGTGGTCCAGCAGCGCAAGATGATCGAGACGTCCGACGGCGACCTCGCGCACCGACGCAACCTCGCCGCACACCTGGACGCGATGCTCGCGCTCTGCGAGACGGTGCGCTGCCGCCGGGTCCAGCTCCTCGAATACTTCGGCGAGACCTCCGCGTCAGCGTGCGGCAACTGCGACACCTGCCTCAGCCCACCGGAGTCCTGGGACGGCACGGTCGCCGCCCAGAAGCTGCTCTCGACCGTCTTCCGCCTCGACCGCGAACGCAACCAGCGGTTCGGCGCCGGGCACTGCGTCGACATCCTGCTCGGCAAACAGACCGACAAGATCAGCCAGTACGGCCACGACTCGCTGACCGTCTTCGGCGTCGGCACCGAGTTGAGCGAGGCCGAGTGGCGAGGCGTCGTCCGGCAACTCCTCGCCGAAGGACTGCTCGCCGTCGAGGGCGACTACGGCACCCTCGCGCTGACCGAGGCGAGCGCCGACGTGCTCGGCCGCCGCCGTACCGTCACCATGCGCCGCGAACCGGAGAAGCCGGCGTCGAGCCGCTCGTCGAAGCCGCGTGGCTCGTCCACCGTCGTGGCCGAGCTCACCCCGGCCGCCGCGTCCGTCTTCGAGCGGCTGCGCGCGTGGCGGGCGGCCACCGCCAAGGAACAGGGCGTCCCCGCGTACGTCATCTTCCACGACGCCACGCTCCGGCAGATCGCGGGTGACAAGCCCACCTCGCTGGCCGAGCTGTCCCGGGTCAACGGCGTCGGCGAGAACAAGCTCGCCAAGTACGGCGAGCAGATCCTGTCCGTCCTCTCCGACGAGTGACACCGGGCATGCCGAAAGGGCCGGGCCCCCTGTGGTGGGGTCCGGCCCTTGTCGGTGGTGC